>NZ_AP019716.1:0-300000 GCF_006742065.1 Clostridium butyricum
ATGGATGCGGATCTAAAAAATATATGGGCAAAAACTTTAGAAACTATAAAAAGTGAATTAAGCGAGGTTAGCTTTAATACATGGATTAAAAGTTGTGAGCCGATTTCTATATCTTCTGACACTATAACGATAAGCGTTCCTAATTCTTTTACTCAAGATATATTAGATAAAAGGTATAAAGATTTAGTTGCTAATTCAATAGAAGTAGTCTGCTCAAAATTATATAAAATCGAATTCGTAATAGCATCTGAGGCTTCTGAAAAGGAAGATTTAAAAGAGACTTCTTCTAATTCAGCATCAAAATCCATCGTAGTAAATGATGAAATGTCATCAACATTAAATCCAAAGTACACTTTTAATTCATTCGTAATAGGTAATAGTAATAGATTTGCTCATGCTGCTTCCTTAGCTGTAGCAGAATCCCCTGCGAAAGCCTACAATCCTTTATTTATATATGGTGGAGTTGGACTTGGAAAAACACATTTAATGCATGCTATAGGACATTATATTTTAGATAATAATCCTAGTGCTAAAGTAGTCTATGTGTCATCAGAAAAATTCACAAATGAATTAATTAATGCTATTAAGGATGATAAAAATGAAGATTTCAGAAATAAATATAGAAATGTTGATGTACTTCTTATAGATGATATTCAGTTTATTGCAGGCAAAGAACGTACTCAGGAAGAATTTTTCCATACATTTAATGCTCTTCATGATGCTAATAAGCAAATTATACTTTCATCTGATAGACCGCCAAAAGAAATTCCAACATTAGAAGACAGATTAAGATCTAGATTTGAATGGGGACTAATAGCTGATATACAAGTTCCAGACTTTGAAACAAGAATGGCAATTCTTAAGAAAAAAGCTGATGTTGAAAATTTAAATGTGGCGAATGAAGTAATGGGATACATAGCTACCAAAATAAAATCAAACATAAGAGAACTCGAAGGTGCTCTAATCAGAATAATTGCATATTCTTCATTAACTAACAGAGATGTTACTGTTGATTTAGCAACTGAAGCATTAAAAGATATTATATCGAAAAAGCAAGGAAAGCATATAACCATTGATCTTATTCAGGATGTGGTATCAAGCTACTTTAACTTGCGTGTAGAAGATTTAAAATCTCAAAGAAGAACTAGAAATGTTGCTCATCCAAGACAAATTGCAATGTATTTAAGTAGAAAGCTTACTGACATGTCCCTTCCTAAAATAGGCGAAGAGTTTGGTGGAAGAGATCATACAACAGTCATACATGCATATGAAAAAATATCAGAGAATCTAAAAACTGATGATTCGCTGCAACATACAGTTAACGATATAACGAAAAAATTAACTCAAAATTAATCCACAAGTTGTATATAATAACTATCTAATAACTTGTGGATAATAATTTTTCAACAATAGCCCTGTGGAATTTGTGGATAACTAGGTGTATTTGTCACCAACTTATCCACAATCTTTTCCCATGCAATTTTGTTGATATATCTATTGTTGAGATGGTTATCAACAGAATTAACAGCACCTACTACTATTATTACTATAAATTTATATATATCTATCTCTATTCTTACGCAAAATACCTGTGTATAAATAAGGAGGAACTTAAATGATTTTTACATGTGAAAAACAAGAAATATTAGAAGGTATCTCAATAGTTCAAAAAGCTATTACTGGTAAATCAACAATGCCTATATTAGAAGGTGTATACATAAAGACTAATGAACTAGATTCATCATTAACATTGATAGGATCAGATATGGATGTTAGTATTCAAACTACTGTAAATGCCAATATTATAGAGCCAGGAAGTATAGTTATTGATGCTAAAATATTTGGTGAAATAATTAGAAAACTTCCAAACTCAACAATAAAAATAGAAACTATTGAAAATCAAGTTATAAGAATTACTTGTGAAAAATCAGTATTTGACGTAGTTTATATGAATACGAATGAATTCCCAGAACTACCTGAGATAAATGAAGATTTAAAGATTTCAGTTAATCAAAATATATTAAAAAATATGATAAAAGGTACATCTTTTGCAATAGCTCAAGATGAGACTAGACCAATACTTCAGGGGATTTTATTTGAAGTTAAAAACAAAAATTTAAATTTAGTTGCATTAGATGGATATAGATTAGCTATAAAAAGTGAATTTTTAGATAGTGATATAGAAATAGAAGTTGTAATACCAGGAAAAACTTTGAATGAAGTTTCTAAAATACTTGAAGATGTTGAAGATATTGTGGATATTACATTTACAAATAATCATATTTTATTTAATTTAGAGAAAACTAAAATAATATCAAGATTATTAGAAGGTAAGTTTATAAATTATAATTCTCTGTTACCTCAAGAACATAAATTATCTGTTCATGTAAATAGACAAGAACTTCAAAATTCAATAGAAAGAGCATCTTTAATGGCTAAAGATGGGAATACGAATTTAATTAAACTTGACATACAACAAGACAACTTGATTATCTCATCTAATTCTCAATTGGGAAAAGTAAGAGAAGAAATATCTATGAAATTGCAAGGTGATGAAATACAAATTGCATTTAATTCAAGATATCTATTAGATGTATTGAAAAATATGGAAGAGGATGAAGTTGTTTTAAAAATGACATCAGGTATTAGTCCGTGCGTTATAGAGGAAAATAATAATGAAAATGCGAAGTATTTGGTACTTCCAGTTAGACTTATGAGATAAGGAGGATAAATATTTTAATTAATATTTATGCAGAAAAAATGAATAAAATAAAGATTGAAACTGAAATTATAAAATTAGATGCTTTTTTAAAATGGGCTGCTATTGCAAGTTCTGGTTCAGAAGCAAAATTTTATATACAAGATGAAATGGTAAAGGTCAACAATGAAATTTGCACTCAGCGTGGTAAAAAATTAAAAGCTGGTGATATTGTAAATTTTGATGGTGTTGATTATGAAATAATATAAGAATTTTTTTTAAGAATAGATTGTTAAATTTATAAAACTGTATTCAAAGGTTATTTTCTGTTATCATAGAACTTAGGAATAATGGTTAGATGATTTAACAATCTAAAAATTAAAATAAACTCTTATTTTATTATTATGATATAATTATTATAGGTGTATTTTTTATGTATATTAAAAATATAATGTTAGCTAACTATAGAAACTATGAGACTTTATCACTTGAATTAAGTAAAAACGTTAATGTTTTCATTGGTGATAATGCTCAAGGAAAGACTAATGTACTTGAGGCTATTTACTATTGTGCATTTGCTAAATCTCATAGAACATCTAAAGATAGAGAATTAATAAATTGGAAAAATGACAAGGCATATATCAGTTTACTTGTAGGAAAAGATAGACTTGATAAAAGAATAGATATAAATATTCTAAGAGATGGTAAGAAAGCTATTAAGGTTAATTCCATAAAAGTTGCTAAAATAGGTGAGTTATTTGGAACGTTTAATGTTGTAATGTTTTCACCAGAAGATTTAAAAGTTATTAAAGAGGCACCAAATCTAAGAAGAAAATTATTAGATATGGAGTTATCACAAATAAATAAAAAGTATTATTTTAATTTGGTTCAATACAATAAAATTTTAAATGAACGGAATATTTTGCTTAAAAGCAGGAACTTTAATGAGGACGTTTTAGAGGTATATGATCTTCAGCTGGTTGACTATGCTGATTATATTATTTCAAAACGGTTAGAATATATAGATAAAATAAACTTTTATGGAGAAAAAATACACAGAGAAATAACAGCTGATAAAGAAGAGATTAAATTTAAGTATAGCTGTAATGTCGATTTAACTAATTATAAAAATAATTATTTAAAAAAATTACAAGATAATATTAAGCGTGATCGAGAGAAGGGATTGACATCAGTAGGTCCTCACAGAGATGATTTTAATGTTTTTCTAAATGATATAGATGCTAAAACATTTGGCTCTCAAGGTCAGCAGAGAACAGCTATTTTAACAATGAAATTTTCATCGCTAAAAATAATTAAAGAAATTACAGGAGAATATCCTGTTTTATTATTAGATGATGTTCTTTCGGAACTTGATGTTAATAGAAAAAAATATATATTAAGTACAATCCATGGTATACAAACAATAATAACATGTACTGGTATTGAAGTTTTAAGCGATTATTTAGACGACAATGCAAAAATATTTAATGTATCAAGTGGAAGAATTTTAAATTAAAGGAGGAAGATTTCGTGTTTTTACATTTAGGTGAAAATGTTGTGGTTCCTATCAAGGATATTATTGGAATATTCGATATACAGAATACAATGTATAGTTCAGATACAATACAGTTCTTAAGATTAGCAGAAGAAGATGGGTTTGTAGAGAGAATTACAGATGAAAGACCTAAGTCTTTTATCATTGCAGAAGTTGATAATATGAGTAAAATATATCTTTCACCTATATCATCAACTACATTAACAAAGAGAACTGACATGGATTATAATTATTAATTTAAAGGATTTATCAGTTAATTTTATAAGTTTAGGAGGAGTCTGATTTGGAACAAAATAATAGAAAATATGATGAAAATCAGATACAGGTACTTGAGGGATTAGAGGCAGTAAGAAAAAGACCCGGAATGTATATTGGAAGTACAAGTTCAAGAGGTCTACATCATCTAGTTTATGAAATAGTAGATAACAGTATTGATGAAGCATTAGCTGGTTATTGTAAAAAGATAGAGGTAAATATAAATAAGGATAACTCTATTACAGTTACAGATGATGGTAGAGGTATGCCCGTCGGAATACATCCTAAAATGGGTAAATCTACTGTTGAAGTTATAATGACTATACTACATGCCGGAGGTAAGTTCGGTGGCGGAGGATATAAGGTTTCTGGAGGATTACATGGTGTTGGTGCATCTGTAGTTAATGCTCTGTCAGAAGAATGTAGAGTTACAGTTAAAAGAGAAGGTGCTATATGGCAGCAAGAATATAGCAAAGGTAAGGTTCTTACTGATGTTGAAAAAATAGGTGAAAGTAGTGAAAGTGGAACACAAGTTTACTTTAAGCCTGATGCTGAAATATTTGATGAAGTAATCTTTGATTTTGAGATATTAGCACAAAGATTAAGAGAACTAGCGTTTTTAAATAAAGGAATATACATAAAGTTAGTAGACTTAAGAGAAGAAAATGAAAAAGAAGAGGTTTTCCATTATGAAGGTGGTATAAAATCCTTTGTTTCATACTTAAATAGAAATAAAGTAGCTCTTCATGAAGAACCAATATATATTGAGGGAATTAAAGATAATGTATCTGTTGAAGTAGCTCTTCAATACAATGATGGATATACAGAAAATATTTTTTCATTCGCTAATAATATAGATACTGTTGAAGGTGGTACTCATTTAGTTGGATTCAAAACTGCACTAACAAGAGCGTTTAATGACTATGCTAAAAAATTTGGTCATATTAAAGAAAATGACAAGAATTTTACTGGTGATGATATTAGAGAGGGCCTTACAGCTGTAGTATCTGTTAAAATTGAAGAGCCTCAATTTGAGGGTCAGACAAAAACTAAATTAGGAAATAGTGAAGTTAGAGGTATAGTTGATTCTATTGTAGGTGAATGCATATCTACTTTCTTAGAAGAAAATCCATCAGTAGGAAAAATGATAGTTGATAAAGCACTTATGGCAGCAAGAGCTAGAGATGCTGCAAGAAAAGCAAGAGAATTAACAAGAAAATCTGTTTTAGAAAGATCAACATTGCCTGGGAAATTAGCTGATTGTTCATCTAAGGATCCTAAGGAATGTGAAATCTATATAGTCGAAGGAGATTCTGCCGGCGGCTCAGCTAAACAAGGCAGAAATAGAAAGTTCCAAGCAATTTTACCATTAAGAGGTAAAATATTAAATGTTGAAAAACAAAGATTAGATAGAATCTTAAATGCTGATACTATAAGATCAATGGTTACTGCTTTTGGTGCTGGTATTGGAAATGATTTTGATATTGAAAAGATAAGATATGATAGAATAATAATCATGACCGATGCCGATGTTGATGGTGCTCATATTAGAACGCTGTTATTAACATTCTTCTATAGATATATGAGACCGTTAATAGACGAGGGGCATGTATATATTGCACAACCACCATTGTACAAAATAAGCAAGGGTAAAAAAGAACATTATGCTTATAGTGATGCAGAGTTAGAGCAGGTATTAATTGATTTTGGTGGAAAAGACAATTCTACTGATATACAAAGATACAAAGGTCTTGGTGAAATGAATGCGTCTCAATTATGGGATACTACAATGGATCCTGAACAAAGAATCTTGTTAAGAGTTAATGTTGAAGATGCTATGCAAGCAGATGAAATATTCACAATCTTAATGGGAGAAAAGGTTGAACCAAGAAAAGAATTTATACAACAAAATGCTAAAAATGTTGTTAACTTAGACATTTAGTACTGATATGAGGTGAAGTACATGGATATATTTAATGAGGGAAAAGTTATACCTGTAGATATTAATCATGAAATGAAAAAGTGTTATATAGACTATGCAATGAGTGTTATTGTTGGTCGTGCATTACCAGATGTTAGAGATGGTTTAAAGCCAGTTCATAGAAGAATACTTTATTCACTACAGGGGTTAGGCTTAACTCCAGAAAAAGGATACAGAAAATGCGCCAGAATAGTTGGAGAAGTTTTAGGTAAGTATCATCCACATGGTGATAGCTCTGTTTATGATGCTTTAGTACGTATGGCTCAGGATTTCTCTATGAGATACATGCTTGTTGATGGTCACGGAAACTTTGGTTCTGTTGATGGAGATAGCGCAGCTGCAATGAGATATACAGAAGCAAAAATGAATAAGATAGCTGTTGAAATGTTAAGAGATATTAACAAGAATACAGTTGATTTTATGCCTAACTTTGACGGTGAAGAACAAGAGCCGGTAGTATTACCATCAAGATTTCCAAATCTTTTAGTTAATGGTTCATCGGGAATAGCTGTTGGTATGGCTACTAATATTCCACCACATAATTTAGGTGAGATAATAGATGGTACTATAATGCTTATAGATAATCCTGAATTAACTGTTTTAGATCTTATGACTAAAATTCAAGGACCAGATTTCCCAACAGGTGCAACTATTATGGGGAAAGCTGGTATAAGAGCTGCTTATGAGACTGGAAGAGGTAAGATTGTTGTAAGAGCTGATGCAGAAATTGAAGAGGAAAATGGAAGACATAAGATTGTTGTTACAGAAATTCCTTATCAAGTAAATAAAGCTAAGCTTATAGAGAATATTGCAGACTTAGTTAAAGATAAGAAGATTACTGGAATATCAGATTTAAGAGATGAATCTGATAGAGATGGTATGAGAATTGTAGTTGAATTAAAGAGAGATGCTAATCCAAATGTAGTTTTAAATTTATTGTATAAGCATACTAAATTACAGGATTCATTTGGAGTAATCATGTTAGCGTTAGTTAATAATGAGCCAAGAGTATTAAATATTAAAGAAATATTAAGCAACTACATAGATTATCAAAAAGAAGTAATAACTAGAAGAACTGTATTTGAATTAAATAAAGCGGAAGCAAGAGCGCATATTTTAGAAGGTTTAAGAATAGCTCTTGATAATATTGATGAAGTAATCAGTATTATAAGACATTCAAAAACTGCTGAAATTGCTAAGAATACATTGATGGAAAAATTTGCTCTTTCTGATAAACAAGCAACTGCTATCTTAGAAATGAGATTGAGAAGGCTTACTGGATTAGAAAGAGAAAAGATAGAAGAAGAGTATGCTGAATTAATGAAACAAATAGAATACTTAAAATCTATATTAGCAAGTGAAGAAAAGCTTTTAGGAGTTATTAAAGATGAGTTATCAGATATAAAAGCCAAGTATTCGGATGAAAGAAGAACAAAAATAGAAAAGGTTGTTAATGAAATTGATATTGAGGACCTTATCCAGGAAGAAGATGTTGTAATAACGTTAACTAACTCTGGGTATATAAAGAGAATTTCAGCAGATACTTATTCGGCTCAAAGAAGAGGTGGAAAGGGTATTCAAGCTATGACAACAAAAGAAGATGATTTTGTTGAACATGTTATGATTACATCTACCCATTCTGATGTATTATTCTTTACTAATAGAGGTAGAGTGTACAAATTAAGAGCTTATGAGATACCTGATGCAGGAAGACAGGCAAAGGGTACAAATGTAATTAATTTAATAGCAATAGAGCCAGATGAAAAGATACAGACTGTACTAACAGTAAGTGATGGTAAAAAAGAAGGATTCTTATTCATGGCCACTAAGAATGGTATTGTTAAGAAAACTCACATAAGTGAATTCAAGAATCTAAGAAAGAATGGATTAATTGCTTTAAGTTTAAAAGATAATGATGAGTTATTAAAGGTTAAAAACACTTATGGTGATGCAAACATTATGATAGTAACTCAAAATGGTTATGCCGTAAGATTTAATGAGAAAAACGTTAGAGCAATGGGTAGAACTGCATCTGGTGTTAAGGCTATTAATCTAAAGGATGATGATGTTGCTGTTTGTATGGATATAGCAGTTGATGGCGAAGAATTATTGGTTATAAGTGAAAATGGATTCGGTAAGAGAACTCCTGTCTCTGAATATAAAGTTCAAAATAGAGGGGGAGTAGGTTTAATCACATATAAGATAAGTGAAAAGACTGGAAAACTTACAGGTGCCACTATTTGTAAGGTGGATGACGAACTTATGTTGATAAATTCTAGTGGTGTTGCTATAAGAATTAATGTTGCAGATATTTCAGTTACTAATAGATCTGCAATGGGTGTAACATTAATGAGAACAACTGAAGACGAAAAAGTTGTTGCCATAGCAAAAATATTGAGCAGCGATGATTCAGAGGAAGATGAAGAAAAGTTGGAAAGTAATACAACACCAGAAACTATTGAAGAGAATAGTAGTGAATCAAATAACGAAGAATAATTTAATATTCATATAGCTTTTGTAATTATAAAAATGGATTAGCAATGTTATGTTGTTAATCCATTTTTTATTGCTAATAATTAAAAGTAAAATATAAAAATATAGTAATTAGCTTATTATATGATAGAATAAAGGACAAAATGCATATAATATGAGCCACGTGTATCGTTATAAGAAAAGTAAAGAAAAATAAAGGATAATAGAGAAATATAATAATATTTTTAAAATATAGAACTATATAAATATATTCGTATTGTTTTATATGTTAAGATAAAACACGTCGCAGAGAGCGACAAGAAACAACAAGATAAGATCAAAATTATTAATTAAAACAAAAAATTAAAAGTTTTGAAAAAAGTTGTTGACATAAATCAAATCAAGTGATATACTAAGTGAGTCGCTTGGTTGTGACAAAATAACAACGTAAAGTTGTGAAAGAAAATGGTCTTTGAAAATTGAACAGAATATAATATAAACATTTAAGTAAACCAGCAATTCTTTATTTTGAGTAAGCTAAGATTAAACTTTTTATTGAGAGTTTGATCCTGGCTCAGGACGAACGCTGGCGGCGTGCTTAACACATGCAAGTCGAGCGATGAAGCTTCTTCGGGAGTGGATTAGCGGCGGACGGGTGAGTAACACGTGGGTAACCTGCCTCATAGAGGGGAATAGCCTTTCGAAAGGAAGATTAATACCGCATAAGATTGTAGTACCGCATGGTACAGCAATTAAAGGAGTAATCCGCTATGAGATGGACCCGCGTCGCATTAGCTAGTTGGTGAGGTAACGGCTCACCAAGGCGACGATGCGTAGCCGACCTGAGAGGGTGATCGGCCACATTGGGACTGAGACACGGCCCAGACTCCTACGGGAGGCAGCAGTGGGGAATATTGCACAATGGGGGAAACCCTGATGCAGCAACGCCGCGTGAGTGATGACGGTCTTCGGATTGTAAAGCTCTGTCTTTAGGGACGATAATGACGGTACCTAAGGAGGAAGCCACGGCTAACTACGTGCCAGCAGCCGCGGTAATACGTAGGTGGCAAGCGTTGTCCGGATTTACTGGGCGTAAAGGGAGCGTAGGTGGATATTTAAGTGGGATGTGAAATACCCGGGCTTAACCTGGGTGCTGCATTCCAAACTGGATATCTAGAGTGCAGGAGAGGAAAGGAGAATTCCTAGTGTAGCGGTGAAATGCGTAGAGATTAGGAAGAATACCAGTGGCGAAGGCGCCTTTCTGGACTGTAACTGACACTGAGGCTCGAAAGCGTGGGGAGCAAACAGGATTAGATACCCTGGTAGTCCACGCCGTAAACGATGAATACTAGGTGTAGGGGTTGTCATGACCTCTGTGCCGCCGCTAACGCATTAAGTATTCCGCCTGGGGAGTACGGTCGCAAGATTAAAACTCAAAGGAATTGACGGGGGCCCGCACAAGCAGCGGAGCATGTGGTTTAATTCGAAGCAACGCGAAGAACCTTACCTAGACTTGACATCTCCTGAATTACTCTGTAATGGAGGAAGCCACTTCGGTGGCAGGAAGACAGGTGGTGCATGGTTGTCGTCAGCTCGTGTCGTGAGATGTTGGGTTAAGTCCCGCAACGAGCGCAACCCTTATTGTTAGTTGCTACCATTTAGTTGAGCACTCTAGCGAGACTGCCCGGGTTAACCGGGAGGAAGGTGGGGATGACGTCAAATCATCATGCCCCTTATGTCTAGGGCTACACACGTGCTACAATGGTCGGTACAATGAGATGCAACCTCGCGAGAGTGAGCAAAACTATAAAACCGATCTCAGTTCGGATTGTAGGCTGAAACTCGCCTACATGAAGCTGGAGTTGCTAGTAATCGCGAATCAGAATGTCGCGGTGAATACGTTCCCGGGCCTTGTACACACCGCCCGTCACACCATGAGAGTTGGCAATACCCAAAGTTCGTGAGCTAACCGCAAGGAGGCAGCGACCTAAGGTAGGGTCAGCGATTGGGGTGAAGTCGTAACAAGGTAGCCGTAGGAGAACCTGCGGCTGGATCACCTCCTTTCTATGGAGAAATCTAGCAAACATGGCGTTTGACTAGTACAAAGATGCAAAGCATCTATAAAAATTACAACTTGCTCAAAGGTTACTTAATGAGTATTGATTCTGTTCAATTTTGAAAGACTAAGTCTTTCAATGTTCTTTGAAAATTGCACATAGATTAATGTATATAATACAACAAAGCCAAGAATAAATATTCTTTGTGAATGATTAATATAACCAGTTTTGTATATCAAAACTTAAAAAGGTCAAGCTACAAAGGGCGCATGGTGAATGCCTTGGCATCAGGAGCCGATGAAGGACGTGATAAGCTGCGATAAGCTTCGGGTAGGCGCACATAGCCAGAGATCCGGAGATTTCCGAATGGGGAAACCCGCATGAGAAACCTCATGCATCGTAAAGTGAATACATAGCTTTATGAAGGAACACCTAGGGAACTGAAACATCTAAGTACCTAGAGGAAGAGAAAGAAAAATCGATTTTCTTAGTAGCGGCGAGCGAAAAGGAAAGAGCCCAAACCAGAGATTTATCTCTGGGGTTGCGGACAGAACATAACGTGAAATTATGATTAACCGAACACAACTGGAAAGTTGGACCGTAGGAGGTAATAGTCCTGTAAGTAAAAGTCATAATGATCAGTTCTGCACCAGAGTACCACGAGACACGTGAAACCTTGTGGGAAGCAGGGAGGACCACCTCCCAAGGCTAAATACTACCTGATGACCGATAGTGAAGCAGTACCGTGAGGGAAAGGTGAAAAGAACCCCGGGAGGGGAGTGAAATAGAACCTGAAACCATGTGCCTACAACCGATCAAAGCACCTTATGTGTGTGATGATGTGCTTTTTGTAGAACGAGCCAACGAGTTACGGTATGTAGCGAGGTTAAGTACTTAAGGTACGGAGCCGAAGGGAAACCGAGTCTTAATAGGGCGACTAGTTGCATGCTGTAGACCCGAAACCGGGTGACCTATCCATGGCCAGGTTGAAGCGAGGGTAAAACCTCGTGGAGGACCGAACCACGTTGCTGTTGAAAAAGCATGGGATGAGCTGTGGATAGCGGAGAAATTCCAATCGAACTCGGATATAGCTGGTTCTCCTCGAAATAGCTTTAGGGCTAGCGTCGTGAAATGTGAGTACTGGAGGTAGAGCACTGAATAGGCTAGGGGGCATAGCGCTTACCGAACCTTATCAAACTCCGAATGCCAGATACTATCAGCACGGCAGTCAGACTATGAAAGATAAGTTCCATGGTCAAAAGGGAAACAGCCCAGATCGTCAGCTAAGGTCCCAAAGTGTAAGTTAAGTGGAAAAGGATGTGGGATTTCTAAGACAACTAGGATGTTGGCTTAGAAGCAGCCACTCATTAAAAGAGTGCGTAATAGCTCACTAGTCAAGAGATCCTGCGCCGAAAATGTCCGGGGCTCAAACTTACCACCGAAGCTACGGGTTCATACTTTGTATGAGCGGTAGAGGAGCGTCGTAATCGGGCTGAAGTCGTACCGTAAGGAGCGGTGGACTGATTACGAGTGAGAATGTTGGCATTAGTAGCGAGATGTAGGTGAGAATCCTACAGGCCGAATATCTAAGGTTTCCTGAGTAAAGTTTGTCTTCTCAGGGTTAGTCGGGACCTAAGGCGAGGCCGAGAGGCGTAGTCGATGGACAATTGGTTGATATTCCAATACCACTATAATCGTTATTATCGATGGTGTGACGGAGAAGGATAGGATGTGCCAGCTATTGGATGCTGGTCTAAGCGTTGAGGGAGTTAGAACAGGCAAATCCGTTCTAACAATCCTAGGGCGTGATGGGGAAGGTTCCACGGAACCGAAGTATCTGATTTCATGCTTCCAAGAAAAGCATCTAGAAAGAGAAGTAGTGCCCGTACCGCAAACCGACACAGGTAGATGAGGAGAGAATCCTAAGGCCGACGGAAGAATCACAGTTAAGGAACTAGGCAAATTGACCCCGTAACTTCGGGAGAAGGGGTGCCTACCATTTGGTAGGCCGCAGAGAATAGGCACAAGCAACTGTTTAACAAAAACACAGGTCTCTGCTAAAGCGTAAGCTGATGTATAGGGGCTGACGCCTGCCCGGTGCTGGAAGGTTAAGGGGAACACTTAGCGCAAGCGAAGGTGTGAACTTAAGCCCCAGTAAACGGCGGCCGTAACTATAACGGTCCTAAGGTAGCGAAATTCCTTGTCAGGTAAGTTCTGACCCGCACGAATGGCGTAATGACTTGTGCACTGTCTCAACTGTGAATCCGGCGAAGTTGTAGTGCGAGTGAAGATGCTCGCTACCCGCGATTGGACGGAAAGACCCCGTAGAGCTTTACTGTAGCTTAGCATTGAATTTCGGTATTGTCTGTACAGGATAGGTGGGAGACTGGGAAATTAGGGCGTCAGCCTTAATGGAGTCGTTGTTGGGATACCACCCTGATAGTATTGAAGTTCTAACTGGATGCCATGAAACTGGTGACAGGACATTGTTAGGTGGGCAGTTTGACTGGGGCGGTCGCCTCCTAAAATGTAACGGAGGCGCCCAAAGGTTCCCTCAGAACGGTCGGAAATCGTTCGTAGAGTGTAAAGGCATAAGGGAGCCTGACTGCGAGACCTACAAGTCGAGCAGGGACGAAAGTCGGGCTTAGTGATCCGGTGGTACCTCGTGGGAGGGCCATCGCTCAACGGATAAAAGCTACCTCGGGGATAACAGGCTGATCTCCCCCAAGAGTTCACATCGACGGGGAGGTTTGGCACCTCGATGTCGGCTCGTCGCATCCTGGGGCTGAAGTAGGTCCCAAGGGTTGGGCTGTTCGCCCATTAAAGCGGCACGCGAGCTGGGTTCAGAACGTCGTGAGACAGTTCGGTCCCTATCCGTCGCGGGCGTAGGAAATTTGAGAGGAGCTGTCCTTAGTACGAGAGGACCGGGATGGACTGACCTATGGTGTACCAGTTGTTTCGCCAGAAGCATAGCTGGGTAGCTAAGTCGGGAAGGGATAAACGCTGAAAGCATCTAAGTGTGAAGCCCACCTCAAGATGAGATTTCCCATAGCATAAGCTAGTAAGACCCCTTGAAGACTACAAGGTTGATAGGTCAGAGGTGTAAGTGCGGTAACGTATTTAGCTGACTGATACTAATAGGTCGAGGGCTTGACCAATATAATCAAGTTGTAAATACATTAAAAACTATGTGCAATTTTGAAAGAATAAAAAAATCTTTCAAAAAGCTTGACAAAATGTAAGTTTTGTTATAAAATATAAACTG
Source organism: Clostridium butyricum (assembly GCF_006742065.1). NCBI lineage: Bacteria > Bacillati > Bacillota > Clostridia > Eubacteriales > Clostridiaceae > Clostridium > Clostridium butyricum. The sequence continues at coordinate 14,284 of NZ_AP019716.1, forward strand.
TAGTAAATCTGGTGATGATGGCATAGAGGTAACACTCCTTTCCATTCCGAACAGGACAGTTAAGGTCTATAGCGCCGATGGTACTGCATGGGAGACTGTGTGGAAGAGTAGGACGTCGCCAGGTCATTAAAGGGATCTTTAGCTCAGTTGGTTAGAGCAACCGGCTCATAACCGGTAGGTCCGGGGTTCGAGTCCCTGAAGGTCCACCATTTATGGGGGTATAGCTCAGTTGGGAGAGCACCTGCCTTGCACGCAGGGGGTCAAGAGTTCGAATCTCTTTATCTCCACCAAATAAAAGTTATGAAGTAATTCATAACTTTTTTTGTTGTATAAAAATAAATTACAATATTATTAGAGTGAGTGTTACTAAAATATTATTTTAAAGTATAATATAAATAGAAGTTTGTATTTGGGAGGCTAAGTAGAAATGAATTCTATTGAAAGAAGAGATAATATAGTAAAATTACTGCTCAATAGTTCTATACCCATTAAAGGAACTGATATAGCAGATAAATATAATGTCACAAGACAGGTTATAGTTAAAGATATAGCAATATTAAGAGCAAAAGGCTTTAATATAATGGCAACTCCAGATGGATATATAGTTAACAGAAATGACGGAAAAGTAAAAACAATAATTGCTGTAAAGCATAAAGAATCTGAGATGTTTGATGAAATGAGTACTGTGATAAAATATGGTGGAGTAATAGAAGATGTTATAGTTGAACATTCTTTATATGGTGAAATAAAAGGTGTTTTAATGGTTAAGAATTTAAATGAATTAAATAAATTTATAGCTAAATATAGTAGTCAAGAAGGGCGCTTATTATCGGTCTTAACTAATGGAGTGCATCTACATACCATATCAGCAGAAACAAGTGAGGACATTGAAGCAATTATATCAGAATTAAAGGCTAAGAACTTTATAGTTTCAGATTAGGAGGAACTTACAATGGATTATGATGTATTGATTTTAGGTGGCGGGATAATCGGATGTGCAGTAGCATATGAACTTTCAAAATATAATATAAATATAGCTTTAATAGAAAAGGACTATGATGTAGCAAATGATATTTCATTTGTAAATACTGCAGTAATTTATGATGGATCAGAGACTTCAGACTGTATTATGGCTTCTCTTGAGAAAAAAGGAAGAAAACTTATAGAAGAGCATTGTAATAAATTTCATATACCATATAAAAAGGTTGGAGTTTTAAGAATTTCAAATAGCCAATATGGTAATGAACGTTTAGACAATATGTATAATAGAGCAAAAGAAAGAGGGATATCAGGGGTTCATATTATAGATGAAAATGCAATAAAGGATATAGAACCTAATTTAAAGGCTACTTACACGAAGGCTTTATATTGCGAAAATACAGCTGTAATATGTCCTTATAATTTAGCTATATCATATGCAGAGGTAGCAGCTGATAATGGTGTTAATTTTAGATTAGAGGAAAAGGTTATTGATATAAGAAATATTTCAAAGGGATTTAAAGTAACTACTAATAAAAACAAATTTACATGTAAATTTGTTGTTAATACAATACCTAATGAAGTTTTTTCGGATAATAATGAAGATAACCATGACGATAACCAAAATTCTATAATAAGCAGAAAAATGAATTATATATTATTTAATGATAAACTTGATAATCATATGAATAATATAATTATAAATGAAATTGATGAAAGTGCATTTGTGATTGATATTCCTACAGCATTAAATGGTAATTTAATAGGAATTAAAGGGTATGATTCATTAGATATGGAAAAGGGTCTTAATTTATGTAAGAACATAATACCTGATATAGATAAGCATACAGTAACAAATATTTTTACGGAAACTTATAGTAAGGATAGCGTTTGTATAGAAGAGAATAAGCTTGAAGAAGGATATGTAAAAGTAAGAGGCAGTCATTATGCTAAAATAACTATAGCTCCAGCAATTGCAAAGAAAATAGGAGAAGTACTAAAAACTAATATAAATATAATAGAAAAGAAGGATTATGTTGATAAAAAACGTGATATGTATGTCTTTAAAAATATGACTAAAGAAGAAAGAAATGAAATAATAAAACTAGATTCAAGATATGGAAATATAGTGTGTAGCTGTAACTGTATTTCAGAAGGCGAAATAGTTGATTGCATAAGGCGTCCACTTGGAGCAAGAACTGTTGAAGGAGTTAAAAGACGTACAGGAATTGGACTTGGAAGTTGTAATGGTGCTTATTGTAATATGAAAATTATTAAAATATTAGCGAGAGAAATGGATAAGGATGTTTTAAGTATAGTTGATGATTCAATGGAATCTAGGGTTTTAGTTGGCAGAATAAAAGAATTTTCAGAAATTTAGCTGACTGGGAGGAGATTTGTATGAGTGATAAAGATATTTTTACAAGCTTAGTAAGAGTAAAAGGGAATCCAGATTATAAAGTAGTGTCTGTTAAAAGTACTAAACCAATAGAAAAAGAGTTATGGAAAGAATTATCTAAGGTGTTAAGTAGAATCTATATTAGCACACCTATAGATATTGGTGATGTTATTTGTACGAATATAATTAATAGTGGAATTGATATAGTGTGCACTAAAAAAATAGATAGTTAAATGTTATAATAAATTATTGGTTTTAAAAGGATTAATTTATCAAATAAGTATATGATTTAAGATAAAAATAGAAAAATACTTGTAAAAATTTTTAAATAGATATATACTACTGATTAGATAATATTTTAAATAGGCGTTATTATAAAAGCTACGATTTATTAATATCTTCAGAGAGCTGGTGTATGGTGCGAACCAGTGATTATTATAAGTCTTTCCACTTTTAGAGCTGCTGATGATAAATCAGAAGGTTTATGCCCTTTATAGCATAGTTTAAGAGGTTAATGTAAGTTTTTATATTGACAATTTAGGTGGCAACGCGGATTCTATTCGTCCTATTATGGTCTTTTTAGGCTATATATAGAGGCGAATTTTTTTATACATTTTTATATATGATTTATTAATAAATATTTTGGAGGTTATTATGTTAGATTTAAAATTTGTTAGAGAAAATCCAGACATCGTAAAAGAAAATATTAAAAAGAAATTTCAAGATCATAAATTACAACTTGTTGATGAAGTAATTGAACTTGATAAAGAAGCTAGAAAAGCTCAAACTGATGCTGATGCATTGAGAGCAAATAGAAAAACTGTTTCTAAGCAAATTGGTGCATTAATGGCTCAAGGAAAAAAAGAAGAAGCTGAAAAGCTTAAGGAACAAGTTAACAATGATGCTGAAAAATTAGCTAATCTTGAAGCAGAAGAAAGCAGACTTCAAGATGAAGTTAAAGAAAGAATGATGAAGATCCCAAACATTATTGACCCATCAGTTCCAATTGGAAAAGATGATAATGAAAATGTGGAAGTTGAGAAGTTTGGTGAACCAGTAGTTCCTGATTTTGAAATACCATATCATACAGATATTATGGAGAAGTTTAATGGAATTGATCTTGATAGTGCTAGAAAAGTTGCAGGTAGCGGATTCTATTACTTAATGGGAGATATAGCAAGACTTCACTCAGCAGTAATTTCATATGCTAGAGACTTTATGATAGAAAAAGGATTTACATATGTTATACCTCCATTTATGATAAGAAGTAGTGTTGTTACAGGTGTAATGAGCTTTGAAGAAATGGGAGAAATGATGTATAAAATCGATGGTGAAGATTTATACTTAATTGGAACAAGTGAACACTCAATGATAGGGAAATTTATTGATACTATTGTTGATGAAAAAACTCTTCCTCAAACATTAACAAGTTATTCACCATGCTTTAGAAAAGAAAAAGGATCTCATGGTATTGAAGAAAGAGGAGTTTATAGAATACATCAATTTGAAAAGCAAGAAATGATAGTTGTATGTAAGCCAGAAGAGAGTAAAGAATGGTTTGATAAGTTATGGAAGAACACAGTTGATTTATTCCGTTCTTTAGATATTCCAGTAAGAACTCTTGAATGCTGTTCTGGTGATTTAGCTGATTTAAAGGTTAAATCTCTTGATGTAGAAGCTTGGTCTCCAAGACAAAAAAAATATTTCGAAGTTGGAAGCTGTTCAAATCTTTCAGATGCTCAAGCACGTAGACTAAAGATTCGTGTAAATGGTGAAGATGGAAAGAAATATTTCCCTCATACATTAAATAATACAGTAGTTGCACCACCAAGAATGCTTATTGCTTTCTTAGAAAATAATTTAAATGAAGATGGAAGCATAAACATTCCAGAAGCTTTAAGACCATATATGGGTGGGAAAAGCATAATTAAATAGTTAAGAGAAAATGCTGTATTGAATTAAAATTAATTCAATACAGCATTTTTATTATATTATACCATTAGTTAGTTTACATGCTTTACAAGCAGAAATTTGATTAATAACTAAAAGAATAGTAATAGTTAAGATGAATATATTCACAAACATTAATATATAAGTAGCTAATAAGTAGTTTTTAATATTTTTATAAAAAAAATGTAGAAAAAGTGTTGACAGTATATATTTTGATTGCTATAATAAATCTTGTCGTAAGACGTGGAGAGATGGTCGAGTTGGTTTAAGGCACCGGTCTTGAAAACCGGCGTACGTGTAAGCGTACCTAGGGTTCGAATCCCTATCTCTCCGCCATTTTTTTTTATAAAAAAATAAATTGGAAAATATTATTAGGTACATGGAGAATTACTCAAGTGGCTGAAGAGGCGCCCCTGCTAAGGGCGTAGGTCGGGCAACTGGCGCCCGGGTTCAAATCCCGGATTCTCCGCCAAAACATCTAGTTTTTACTAGGTGTTTTTTTATGTGATTAATTATAATAATTAACTGTAGTTAATTTAACAAATTTAGAGATTTAAAAGTTTATGGATATTATTTCTAACATTAAATTAAGTATTATAATAAAAACTAAATAGATATCTTATATAAATAGATAAGCTTATATTATCATCTATTTATTGTATTTTAGATAGTTATTTATTTAAATATAAAAAGAACAAAAACCTATTTTTTATTTAGTTTAATTTATATAGAAATAAAATAAAAAAATTAAGAAAAATTGTTGACAGAATTAATTATGCTTGCTATAATAAATCTTGTCGTGAGACATGGAGAGATGGTCGAGTTGGTTTAAGGCACCGGTCTTGAAAACCGGCGTACGTGTAAGCGTACCTAGGGTTCGAATCCCTATCTCTCCGCCATTAAAATATTATATATTTTAGAGGGCACATGGAGAATTACTCAAGTGGCTGAAGAGGCGCCCCTGCTAAGGGCGTAGGTCGGGCAACTGGCGCCCGGGTTCAAATCCCGGATTCTCCGCCAAAAACATCTAACAAAAGTTAGATGTTTTTTTGTTGTATAAAAATAAATTTAGCATTAGTTAATGTATTTCATCACAAAAGATTTATTAGTATGTAAATTTAAGTAAAAAACATAAATTAAAAATATTAATAATAAAATTATTCATAGTATAATTAAATTGGAGTGGTGCAATATGTTAAAAGGTGAAAAAATATATTTAAAACTATTAGAAAGAAAAGATGTAAGAATACTAAAGAACATTTGTGATGATGAAAAAGTAAGAAGATACAATACAATATCCAATGAATCTAATAATAGTGAAAATACTAATTTTAGAAAAGCTCTTACTATAATTAATGAAAAGGAAGTTTTAGTTGGATTTATAACGTATAAAGAAAGTAATTACTGTAAAGATGTATATTCTATAGGTATAACAATTGGAAGCAGATATTGGAATCGGGGATATGGACAAGATTCTATAAAATTACTTTTAAGTTATTTATTTAATGACTTAAATGCTGTAAGAGTAGAGTTAGAAGTTATAAGTACTAATATACGGGCAATTACATGCTATAAGAAGTGCGGTTTTTTAGAGGAAGGAATTAAAAAAAGTAAATGTTATATTGATGGAGAGTATGTAGACACAATAATTATGGGAATAATTAAAAATGAATTTATTGAAAATATAGCACAGTAAGAAAGGTGAGGGTATGGAATGAGTATCAGGTTTATTTATGGAAGAGCTGGTATAGGAAAAAGTACATGGTGCATAAATAGTATTGCAGAAAATATAAAAAAAGATGATGAGAATAAACTAATCCTCATAGTACCTGAGCAATATACATTTAATACAGAAAATAGAATCTTAAAATCTATAGGTGAGCCTGCTTTGTTAAGAACTCAAGTATTGAGCTTTAAAAAAATGGCTCATGAGGTTTTTGAAGAGTGTGGAGGACGTGTTAAAGAAATTATAAAAGAGTCAGGAAGAAATATGTTAATTCATAAAGTTCTTAATGAAAAAATTGAATCATTAGAGTATTTTAGAAAAATTTCAAGAGAGCAGGGATTTTATGAAATAGTTTCTGATGTTATATCAGAATTTAAAAAATATAATGTTGAGGTTGATTCTTTACGAAATATTGAGGAAAGCATTCAAGAATCAGATTTATATAATAAAATAAGAGAATTATCGATAATATATGAAGCATTTAATGAAGAAATGAATGAAGGATATATTGATGGTGATGATGAATTAACTTTGCTTGGGAAAAAATTATTAGAGAATGATATATATACTAATTCTGAGGTATGGATTGATGAATTTAGTACTTTTACTCCACAACAGTTAGAGATCATAAGATTACTTGCAAGAAGATGTAAGAGGGTTAACATAACTTTGTGCATGGATAATAGGGATAATTCAAATGGAAATCAAGATATAACGGATGTGTTTAATACTATAAAAAATACAGAAAATAAAATTTTGAAGATAATGAAAGAAAATAATATTTCATATGATAAACCAATTAATCTGAATATGATTAATGTAAATGAAGGATACAATAGATTTAAAAATGCTCCAGAATTGGAGCACATAGAAAAATACTTTTTTACATATCCGTTTAATTCATTTAATGGGAAATGTGAAAATGTGAAGCTATATAAGGCCAATAATATTTATGATGAAATTGAGCGTGTTGCAAAGAGTATAACATCTCTTATAAGAAGTGGAAAATATAGATATAAGGATATATCTGTTGTATGTAGAAACATAGATGACTATGAAAAAATAACATCTGTTATTTTTAAAGATTATGAAATACCATACTTTTTAGATAAGAAATTAGAGTTATTAAATAATCCATTAATAATTCTTATAACATCAGCTTTTGAAATATTGTTTAAAGATTGGTCATATGAAAGTGTGTTTAAATACTTAAAAACAGGTCTTACAGGAATTGAAAATAATTATATAGATGTTTTAGAAAACTTTGTTTTAGAATATGGTGTTAAGGGATATAAATGGACTGTAAAAGAAATTATTTCTGAAAGTTGGTTTAACAACAATGAAGAGTTATCAGAAGAGAAAATATTTATTTCAGAAATAATGGATGAAGTGAGACGTCCGCTTTTAGTTTTTCATAATAAAATTAAAGGAAAACATAAAGTTAGTCATATATGTAAGGCTATTTATGAATTTTTAATCGATATACATGCATTTGAGCGAATAAATGAATGGATTGAAAAATTTGATGAAATTGGATTAGAAGATAAGGTTAAAGAATACAGTCAAGTTGAGGAATCTGTAATAGATATATTAGATCAGGCAGTGGATGTAATGGGAGATAAGGATTTAGATTCGTATGACTTCTTTAAAATATTAAATTCTGGTTTTAATAATGAAGAAATTGGAGTTATTCCAGTGGCTTTAGATCAAGTGAATATTGGTGATGTAGCAAGAATAAAAGGTAGAGATGTTAAGGCATTATATATAGTTGGAGTAAATGATGGAATTTTACCAGCTTCAAAAAAGGAAGAAGGTATATTATCTGATAATGACAGAAATATTCTAAGTGAGATAGGTATAGAATTAGCATCAAATACAAGAAATAAAGTATTTGAAGAACAATTTTTATTATATACAGTATTAACAATAAGCAGCGATTATCTAATGATTTCATATCCTATGGCTGACTTTGAAGGTAAATCATTGAGACCATCAATTGTTATATCACGAATAAAAAAAATACTTCCTAAGCTTGTTGAAGAGAGTGATTTATATGATTTATCAAGTTATAAAGATAAACTAAATAAGGTTATATCACCTATACCTACATTCAACGAACTTATTTTAGCTATGAGAAAGAATTGTGATGAGGAAAATGTTGAAGAATATTGGAGAGAAGTATACAAGTGGTATAAAGATAGTCCAGAATACGAAAACAAAGTAAAGAACATATTTAAAGGTTTGGATTATTCAAATCTGAAAAATCACGTTAATAAAAATAATCTTAGAGAATTATATGCAAATGAAGATGGAAAATTAATGTTCAGTGTTTCTAGATTAGAAAAATATGCGGAGTGTCCTTTTTCATATTTTGTACAATATGGCCTAAAGGCTAAGAATAGAAAGATATATGAATTTACACCTCCTGATTTAGGTTCTTTTGTGCATGATATTTTAGATTTGTTTACAAACAGAGTAAAAAAAGAAGGCATATTATGGTCTGAACTTAACAACGAAAGATGTAAAGAGATAGTATCAAATTTAATAGATATTAGACTTAGTGAACAGACAAATTCAATTTTGAACAGTAGTAAAAGATTTAAGTATCTATCACAAAGATTTAAAAGGGTAATTTCTAAATCAGTAACAGTTATGGCAGAGCAAATTGGAAAAGGTGAATTTGAAGTATTCAAAACTGAATTCGATTTTGGTAACTATAAAACAGGTGAGGCAGTTATGCTTAATTTACAAGATGATGAAAAAGTGTATTTGCAAGGTAGAATAGATAGAATAGACACTCTTGATCTTGATGGGCAGACTTACATTAGAATTATTGATTATAAGACAGGTGCAAAAAAATTTGATTTAAATGAATTATATTATGGTTTACAAATGCAACTGTTAGTTTACTTGGATGCTATTATTAAGAATTCTAAATATATTTTAGAAAAACAGGTTGTCCCAGGAGCAGTATTATATTTTAAAGTAGATGATCCAATTATAAAAAGTAAAAAAGAAATGACAACAGAAGAAGTTGAGACTGAGGTTTTAGAAGAACTTAAGTTGAAAGGACTTGTACTTAAAGATGCAAAGGTAGTTAAAGCTATGGATAGAGATATTGAAGGTTACTCATTAGTAATACCAGCAGCGTTTAAAAAAGATGGTGATTTTAAGTCTACAAGTGATGTTGTAACAGAAGAAGAATTTACACTATTAAGAGAATATGTTAATAGAAAAATGATTTCTTTATGTGAGGATATGTTATGTGGAGATATTAAAATTGAACCAACAAAGCAGGCAAATAGAAGTTACTGTGAGTATTGTGATTTTTCATCAATATGTCAGTTTGATACAAGTATAAAAGATAATAAATATAAGATTGTAGGTAAAAAAAGTAGAACTGAGATATGGGATAATATTAGAAGTGATGTTAAAGGCTCAAAAGAAGATAATTAATAATAGATAAGGCTAAATACGAGATTAAAAGAAATAGAGGAGATATGATGAATGGGTGAAACAAAGTGGACTGATGAGCAGCTAAGTGCAATTAAAACGCGAAATTGTAACCTACTTGTTGCAGCAGCAGCAGGATCAGGTAAAACAGCTGTTTTGGTAGAAAGGATTATAAGAATAATAACTAATAAAGATAATCCAGTTGATATTGATAAGTTATTAGTAGTTACATTTACAAATGCAGCAGCTGCTGAGATGCGTGAAAGAATAGCAGCTGCAATATCAAAGGCTCTTGATAAGGAACCAACATCAAAAAACCTACAAAAGCAGCTTACATTATTAAATAGAGCTAATATAACAACAATGCATTCATTTTGTCTTGATGTAATAAAAAATAATTTTCATAAAATAGATTTAGATCCTTCATTTAGAATTGGTGATCAAACAGAAGGAATTTTAATTAAAGATGAGGTTATAGAGACACTTTTTGAAGAAAAATATGATCAAGAAGATACTGAGTTTACATCATTAGTTGAAGCTTTTAGTACTTATAAAAATGACGATAATTTAAAAGAATTAATAATAAATATGTATAATTTTATAATGTCAGGACCATGGCCTGAAAATTGGCTTAAAGAGAATGCAGAAGCATTTAACATAGAGACAATGGAAAAATTAAATAATAGCAAGTGGGTTTTAGTTTTAAAGAACAGTATAAAAGTTGAAATTGAAGGATATATTAAAATGCTTGAAAAGGCAATAGAAATAATTAATTTAACTGATGGCTTGGAGCCTTATTTAGAAACATTTTCAAATGAACTATATTCTATAAAAAATGCTTATAATTCTATTGATTGTGGTTTAGATGATATTTATAGTTCATTATGTTCAATATCTTTTGGAAGATTAAAATCTATTAAAAAGGATAAAGTTTCAGATGAAAATGTTCAAAATACAGTAAAGAGTATAAGAGATGATATAAAAAAGAAAATATCAGAGTTAATAAACAATACTTTTTCAGTAACTCCAGAAGAAATGCTTATAAATATTAAAGGTGCATATCCTACTATTAAAAAGTTAACAGAGATTGTTTTAGAATTTGGTGAAAAGTTTAGCCAAAAGAAAAAAGAGAAAAATATTCTCGATTTTAATGATTTGGAACACTTGTGTTTAAAAATACTAAGTGATAAAGATGAAAATGGAAATATAATTCCATCTAAGACTGCAATTGAATTTAAAAATTTATTTGATGAAGTTCTTGTAGATGAATATCAGGATTCAAATAATGTTCAAGAAACTATAATAGAACTTGTCTCAAGAAGAAAAGATGAATTTCCTAATGTATTTATGGTTGGAGATGTAAAGCAGAGCATATATAGATTTAGACAGGCAAAACCTGAACTTTTCATGGAGAAATATATTAATTATACATTAGAAGAAAGCAATAATAGAAAGATTCAGCTATATAAGAACTTCAGAAGTCGTAAAGAAGTTATAGATGGAGTTAACTATATATTTAAGGAAATAATGTCTGAGACGGTTGGAGAACTTGAATATACCGATGAGGAAGCTTTAAATTTAGGTGCTTCATATGAAAATTCAGAAGATGAAAATGTAATTTTGGGAGGACCAATAGAGGTTAACATAATAGAAAAAAGCATTGAAGAATCCGATTTAAATAAAGAGAAATTAGATGAAGAAGATTTTGAAAATGAAGAAATTGAAGGAGTTAATCTTGAAGGAAAAATTGTTGCCAAAAGAATTAAAGAATTAATGACCACTACAGGAAATAATGTATTCAAGGTTTTAGACAAAGAAACAGGTGAATATAGGCCTATTAAGTATAAAGACATAGTAATTCTTTTGAGAGCTACAAAGAACTGGTCTGAGAGCCTTTTAGATGAACTTGGTCAAGAAGGAATTCCTGCGTATGCAGACACTGGCTCAGGATATTTTGAATCAATTGAAATAAGGACTATAATGTCTTTGTTAAGAGTTATCGATAATCCAATGCAGGATGTTCCTGTTATTGCAGTATTGAAATCTCCAATAATGGGATTTTCGGCAGAGGATTTAAGTATTATAAGACTCAAAAATAAGGAAAAATATTTTTATGAAAATATAGCAGATATTGCCGAGGGGAATATTTGCGACATATCTGAAGAACTCATTACAAGATGTAAGGGCTTTCTTGAAAAGCTTGAAATATGGAGAAATAAAGCCATATATATGCCTATAGATGAGTTTATATGGTATCTATATATGGATACAGCTTATTATGGTTATGTTGGAGCTATGCCAAACGGTGTGTTAAGACAGGCAAACTTAAAAATATTGTTCCAAAGAGCAAAGCAATTTGAACAAACTAGTTTTAAAGGACTATTCAATTTTATTAATTTTATCAATAAGCTTACAAAGTCATCCGGGGATATGGGAAGTGCTAAGATACTTGGTGAGAATGAAGATGTAGTAAGAATAATGAGTATACATAAGAGTAAGGGGTTAGAATTTCCAGTAGTATTTTTATGTGGAACAGGAAAACAGTTTAATTTAATGGATCTTAATAAAAATATACTATATCATGATGAACTTGGATTTGGACCTGATTTTGTTGATCTTGAAAAAAGAGTAAGTATAGGAACAATAGCGAAAGAAGCTATTAAGAAAAAAATGAAGCTGGAAACTTTATCAGAAGAAGTACGAATTCTATATGTTGCATGTACAAGAGCAAAAGAAAAACTTATTATAACTGGAACTGTAAATAATATTCAGAAGAGTATAGAAAAGTGGGTATCTTCAGCTTCGTTAGATTATAATTTAATACTGCCTTCAGAGATATTAAAAGGAAAATCATATTTGGATTGGATTGGTATGTCTTTGTGTCAGCATAATGATGGAAAAGTATTAAGGGAAAAAATAGCTGTATCAAATGAAATATCTAAAGATGATAACTCTAAATGGGATATTAAATTATGGAAGAGAAGCGATATTGTAGTTAATAATGAAGACGGCAAATTAGAAGAAGAAAAAGAAGTAAAATTATCAATATTAGAAGAAGAGTATGATAAAGATGTTTATGGTGAAGTAGATAAGAGATTATCATATAAATATCCATTAAAAGAATCAACTAAATTAAAAAGTAATATTTCAGTTTCTGACTTAAAGAAAAGAAATGCTGAATTTATTGATCAGAATGTTGAGAGCATTAATATTGAAGAAGTTGAATCAAAAAATAAGAGAACAATAATTACACCTAAATTTCTTCAAGAGGAAAAGGGCTTAACTGCAGCGGAGAAAGGTACTGCTGTACATTTTGTTATGAAAAAAATAGATTTAGATAAAGTATCTTCAATACATGAAATTAAGGATCAGATACAGTACCTATATGAAAATGACTTTATTTTAGAAGAGGAAATGAAAGCTGTTAATCCATCTAAAATTTTGAATTTCTTTAAAAGTGATTTGGGTAAAATGATGACTGAACTTCATAAAGAAGGAAAAAAAATATATCGTGAACTTCCTTTTTACACTGAAATAAGTAGTGTAAATATAGATAATACCCTTAGTGAAGAATATGAAAATGAAAAAGTAAGATTACAAGGAATTATAGATTGCTTTTTTGAATATAATGGAGAAAGTATACTGTTAGATTATAAAACTGACTATGTATCTAAGGATAATGAAGCAGAACTACAGAAAAAATATATAAAGCAACTTGATTACTATAGTGATGCGGTATTTAAAATAACAGGAAAAAAAGTATCAAAGAGATACTTATATTCATTTTATTTAGAAAAAGTAATTGAAATATAAAAAACAGCTTAGTTGTTATTTTTTAAATGATAACTAAGCTGTTTGTCTATAACATAATAATAAGTATTTCTAATAGGGATTTATTTTAAATTAGGGTTAAGTAATTTATTTTATAATTACTTTGCTACCTTTAGGAATATTATCATATATCCATTTAGAATCAACAATTGAAAGTCTTATACATCCATGTGATGCTGGTTCACCTAATGTATAATCAACAATTGTAGCTTTATCTTTATCAAATGGAACTGAATGGAAGAGTATATCGCCAACTATTTGGCTCCAATACTTTCCACCTTGATTATATTTATCAGAGAAAAACCAATCCCCCTTTTCTTGAATCACAAATGAACCTTTAGGGGTTTCTTCACCAGATATACCAGTAGAACAAGAAAAGGCTTTTAATAAAGTCCAAGCATCTTGTTTACCTTTATATATATATGTTTTCTGTGATGTCAAATCAACATTTATAAGGTACTGAGTGCTACTTTCAATATTTAGCGAATTTATATTTTCAGGAGATATAGTACTTGTTAAGGCTTGTGAAGAAGCTTCAATAGTAGCAGAAGTTTTATCATAATATTCTTGCTGTTTATCTTTAATTTCAGATATTTTATTTTGAATATCAATGTTATCTTTTATTAAAGAACTGTTTTCATCAAGTATAGATATAGCTTTAGTGTAATAATCATTTTCAACTAACTCATCACAATATTCAAATATATTTAGTTTTATATTATTACGTGCTTTATCCATATATTTTAACGAAGAAGTATAATTTAGATCAAGTGAAGATACCTTTTCAAAATAAGATAGTGCATCAGTATAATCTTGTTCAGAAAAACATTTAACACCATTGTCATAGTTAGAACTAGAATCTTTTAATGAATCTATAGAAGATGCTAAATCATATATTTTATCTAAAGATATAATATCATATCTCTTAATTTCATTAAGTTCTAGCAGTATATTTTCATCAGTATTACTTTTGTTATTAATATCGCTGGAAAGCCTTGAAATTTCAGAATTAAAATATAACGTTAAATCATTTTTTAATCTGAATACTTTTAAGGGATTGTACTCCTCCTTTGTAAGTAACAAATTATTAGCTTTATCATAGTCGTAATTACTAAAATAATTTTTGAATTCACTAAGAAGTACATTGTATTTGTGACTTTCAAAAACACATAGAAATGTTATGATTAATAATGATAGAAGAATATATATAAATTTATAGTTTTTTTTGCTCATTTTAATATTTATATTAAATCCATTTAATTTTTTCAAATTAATCCCTCCTTAATTAATAGAGACGAATATCTATTAAGAATATTTCTAATATAATAAAATATAATTAAAAGAGTAAGTTAAAACTTTTATCTATAATATTAACAATAAAAGCAAATAATAAACCTTGATATTTCAAGTATTTTCAATATGTTATAATATAGAAAAATGGAATTGTTTAACTAAAGAACATTATTGGAGGATAAAATGAAGGATAATACTGGTTTTTTTAAAAAATTTATGACTTCTGTTTATGATATAAATGTGTTTTCAAAGTATGCTAAAGAGGGAATAATAAAATCAATTATTTATATTCTAATAATCTGTACAGGAGTAGGAATAATAAAGGGAGGAGTTTTAGGATATAAGCTTAATCGTGGTCTTAACATCATTACGCAATATTTACAAACGAATGGAAAAAACATATATATAAAAGATGGATTACTTACTTTAGATTCCAGTATTGCAAATGTTAATAGTGATATATATATATATTCAGATAAAACGATTAATGAAGATATCGATTTTAAAGAAATTTTTTATGATAGTAAGATAGATTTACTAATTTTGAAAGATGGCATAGCATTTAATAATTATGGGAGTATATATGCTCTAAATTATAGTGATATGTTTATGGGAGAAGACATAAACTCAGATAGAATAATATCAGGAGCTAATATATTTTCAATTGTAATAGTTACAGCAATAATTGTATTGAACATATTTGAAGAGTTAAGAGATTTAGTTTTTAATTATTTAATTATAGTAACAGCAGTATTGTTAATATCTATGTTTATGAAAATGGTTGTAAAATATAAAGCTTTATGGTCACTTGTTATTTATGCATCTACAATGCCTTTAATTATCGTTACTATCCTTAATCTATTAAAACCTAATATTAATTTTGATTTAACCTTTATTGGCGGGACATTTACTTATGTTGTATTAACATTAAAACACATTAAATATGAAATAATACAAAACCTAAGCAGGAGAAAAATTTAGATAAAGAATATATTACAGAAAAATAAGTAAGGATTTATGATAGAAATTTATAAAGCAATAAAAAATATAGGTGTAATTAGAATATTGTTTAAACAGTATCTTAATTACACCTATATTTTAATGTTTTTTATATCTAATTAATTTTGAACAAGTGATTCATGATTAATTGTAGTATTATCTAAAGCTTCTTCAGTTGAAGATTTTTTTTGAACAAAATAGTCAATAATTAATGCTAGTGCACCATCACCAGTTACATTAGTTGCAGTACCGAAACTGTCTTGAGCTGAGTGAAGTGCTATCATTATAGGTTTTTCTATATCTCCAAATCCTAGCATACTTTCTAGCAATCCTAAAGCGGCCATAACTCCACCACCAGGAACACCAGGAGCGGCTACCATTGTTACACCAAGCATTAAGATGAATGGCATCATTAAACCAAAAGTAGGAACCTGCCCTTTCATTAACATAACGCCTATTGATGTTAACACAAGAGTGATTGTATCTCCTGCTAAATGAATAGTAGCACATAATGGAACTACGAAGTTTGCTACTTCTTCAGAAACATTATTTTCTTTTGCAGAAGCTAATGTAACTGGTATTGTTGCAGCAGATGATTGAGTACCAACAGCAGTAAGATATGCTGGAATCATTGTTTTTAATAATTTTAAAGGATTTTCTTTTCTTAGTATACCTGCAATTGAATATTGACATAATAAATATGCAATTTGTAACCCAAACAATACAGCATAAACACTTGCAAAAGATTTTAATGTTGTAAATATTTCACCTGTTAAAGTTAACTTAGCAAATATTGCACCAATATATACTGGAACTAAAGGAATTAATATATTAGAAATAATTTTAGAAATAATTGAACCAAATTCCTCAAATCCTTTTAAAAGTGAGCTATTCTTTATTCTTGAAAGTCCAATTCCAAAAATAAAAGCAAAAACTAATGCTGACATTATATTTAGTATAGCTGGAATTTCTATTGTAAAGTAAGGATCAACATTAACATTTGAATTAGAAGCTAAACTTGCAGTTGTAATTAGCTTAGGTAATATTGCTGAACCTAAGAAAAATGCAACAGTACCAGCTGTAATTGTTGATACATAGGCCAAAATTGTAGTTCCTAAAAGAACTTTTCCTGAATTCTTTCCGAGAGTAGCAATCCCTGGAACTATAAAAGCAATAATTATTAATGGAATTACAAATGATAAGAAACTTCCAAATAATGAACTAAATGTTGAAAATATTCTAACGGGAAAAACTATATTTGTGCTTTTACAAATAAGCCCTAAACCAATTCCCAATATAAGTGCTAAAAAAATACGTTTTATTAAAGATAAATTTTTCAAAATTAAGCCCCCTTTTAACTTAATTTGTACTCTTGTAGAGAACAAATGTCTACCTGATAAATACAAATATACAGTATAAGATATATTTCGTCAATAGTTAACTGTAAAAATTTATTAATTATAGTTATATGTATTTAAAATTAAAAATAATATAATATAAGCAAAGTAATATTTAGGCATTAATTAAAAAGCAATAAAAAATGTATTATAACGTCTTATACAATATGGAAAATTTTCGAAATTAATATTATACAGAGTTGTTAATATGATAACAATGTGATATTATGTATTTATGGTATATGGGAAAAAAAGTAAAAAAGAGGGGCGTTATAATGGAGTTAGTCAAGCAAAACCAACAAGAGAATATAAAAAGAAAACTAAAGACGGAGCTTGAAGGTTTATCAAAAGAAGAAGTTATTGAAAAATATATGGATTTGTATGAAAACAAGATTGCACAGGAAGACTTTATTTTAAATATATCTCATGATTTGAGATCTCCATTAAGTGTAATATTAGGGATATTGCAATGCTATA
The DNA here is from genome assembly GCF_006742065.1 of Clostridium butyricum. NCBI lineage: Bacteria > Bacillati > Bacillota > Clostridia > Eubacteriales > Clostridiaceae > Clostridium > Clostridium butyricum. The sequence continues at coordinate 31,787 of NZ_AP019716.1, forward strand.
AAAATGAATATGATGAATTAAAAGCAGAAGAACATATGAATATAGTCAAGAGAAATTGTTATAAGATATTAAAGCTTATTAATAATATAATTGACAGTACAAAATTACAGCAAAGACATTTTAAAATAAATAGACAAAATATAGATATTATAAATTTAATAGAATGGAATATATCTTCAATAGATAAGTATGCAAAAATAAAAAATATATCTTTAGTATTCGATACTAATGTTGAAGAGTGTATTGTTGCGGTTGATATTAGTTCCTTTGATAGAATAATAATGAATTTAATTTCAAATGCAATTAAGTTCTCTAAAGAAAATAGTTGTGTATTTATAAATACATGGAAGGAAGAGAAATATATAACTATTTCTGTAAAGGATGAAGGAATAGGAATACCACAAAATGAACAAAAAACTATTTTTAATAGATTCATTCAATCAACTAAGAATAATAGAAATGAATACTCTGGAAGTGGAATAGGATTAGATCTTGTTTTTAATCTTGTAAAGGCACATGGAGGAGTTGTTGAACTGACAAGTACTGAGGGACTTGGAAGTGAATTTAGAATAAAAATGCCTATAGTTAAAGTTGAGGATAGTATGAAAAAAGATAAACATAGTATGGATTTAAGTAGTAAGGTAGATATTTTTGAAGTAGAATTTTCTGATATATATGTTTAAAAAATTAAAGTTAAATAATAAATTGAAAGTAATCTGTATAAGTAAAATTACTTTCAATTTATAGTGTTTTTATGGAAAAATATATTAATACTTTTTTAAATATGTAAATTATAATCTTGATTATTATTATAGCTTATGATAAGATAAGATTGTTGTAAAAATTTTATATGGAGCGTTAGTTAAACGGATATAACTTACCGCTACGGACGGTACATTGAGGGTTCGATTCCTTCACGCTCTGCCATTTATTTATGGAAAAGGCTTAATTTAAAATAAATTAAGCCTTTTTTTGTACATCAAAATTTTACTATAAATTATAATAAAAATTTAATCTATATTACACATAATACCTTGTGAAGAGGATAAATTAACAATAGAATACTAAATTTATTATTGATATGGAGAATATTATGAATAAGGTATTAGTTAATTTATTTGATAGACACAATCAGGGAAGTCTTCTTGCTATAGATAAAATTAAACCAGATAAGGTGATTTATATAATAGATAAGGAGATGGAAAGTTTATTTAAAGAAATAGAAGCTTGCGAAGAGAAGATATATCCTAAAATAAAATTTGAAAATCATGTAATTGATATGAACAATATTTTTAATATAAAAAATATTTTAGAAAAATTATGTGTAAATGAAACAATAGTTAATGTTACAGGAGGAAAAAGAATTTATTCTCTAGTACTTTTCAATGAATCTTTAAATTTAGGATTTAAAACAGTTTATGCGGATGTTTTAAATAAATTTTTATATGAGTTTGGACCTAATATTACTAAAAAAACTTTTGAATTTAGAGATTTAAGTCTGGATAACATGCTTCAATTAACTGGAACAAATCTAATAACAGATTCTACAACTTTAAGTGAAAAAAGTGACATAGTAGCAATTACTAAAAAGATTTATGAAAATCTATCTCTATGGTATAAAAATAAACAAAAATTATACAATAATAATATTTTTATACATGATTGTTATAACCCTAACTTGGTATCTATAAAGACTGATAATTTAAACTTTGAAGACAGAAAAATTTTAAATTCATGTTTATTATTTTTAAAACAACAAGGTGGTATAGAATACAGCAGTCTATGTAATGAAATAGAAGTAAGGTTTTTAAATGATTATCTTAAGGGATTTATTTTTAAAAGTGGCACTTGGCTAGAAGTATTAACTAACACAATTGTAAAAGAGATTACAGAAGTTGATGAAGTTAAAAGTGGAGTTATTTTTTTATGGAAAGAATGTAATAGAAAAGTGAGAAATGAGTTAGATGTTCTTGCAGTAAAGGATTCTGTTTTTATATGTATTTCATGTAAGGATAGTGAAAAATATGATGAGGATGCCTTGAATGAATTAGAAGTTTACAGTAAAAGACTTGGAGGAAATTCAGTAAAAAAGATTCTTGTAGCCACAAAAGAACCATGTAAGCAATGTGTTATTGAAAGAGCAAAAGCAATGAATATTAATTTGATTATTCTAGATAAAGATATAAATAGATTTAGAAAATCAATCAGAAGTGTAATTTTAGATAATTAAAAAGAATGCAGCTTAGATTATTAAGTAATTTAAGCTGCATTTATACTATTTATTAATTTTTATTCCAATATGTTCACCGCAATTAACTTTACATTCAAAGCCTAATTTAGACTGATTTAAAATATCAGAATCAATGTTAACAGTGTCTTTTTCTAAAAATAGAATAGTAGTCGATCCACCAAACTTAAAATAGCCTTTTTCATCACCTTTTTTTACTTGCTTACCTGGAGAATATGTTTGAATTATTGATCCAACACATGTAGCGCCAACTTCAATAGTTAAAATATCACCAAAATTATCAGAGTGTAATATTGACCATTCTCTTTTGTTTTCACAGAAAAGTTTTGGAACGCTATTTAATGCAATGGGATTAACGGAATAATAATATCCTTTTATAGCATTAGTTTTTGTAGGGATTCCAGAGTCAACAAAGTGAAATCTGTGATAATCTGTAGGACAAAGTCTAAGAATAATACATATTCCATTAGAATACTTTTCAGCAATAGAATCATTATTAATCAGTTCAAAAAGACTATAAGTCATTCCCTTTATTTGAACTAAATTTTCTAAATTAATGTTTTCATAAGCTGTAAGTCTTCCATCTCCAGGAGAAACTAAAATATCAGGATTTTTATCAATAGGTCTAGCTTCATCATTAAGTTTTCTTACAAAAAAGTCATTAAACGATTTAAACTCATTTATTTTCTTTGTTGATAAATTCATATCAATATCAAAATCATCTACAAATGATTTTATTTTTTTTGAACTAAATTTTGTATCACAATACATACCATATAATTTAGAGAAAACTTTTCTCTTGGCAATAAGTTCAGTTATATTTCTACCAATAGGTGATTCATATGTCCACTCAATATATTTTTTTCCAGCTATAAGTTCTTCCTCATAAGATTTTGTTTTTCTATCATAAACTTGAATCATAAAAAAATCTGCCAAACCTTATAAAAGAATTACTTTTATAATTTCTCAGTCTGACGATTATCCTCCATTTCTTAATTAATATAACTACAATTTATCTTAATTTTATCATAAATAAAATAAATATCAAAAATTCTTTATTTTAAGTTATTATTACTCGAATTATAAAAAAATATTATTTGTGATTTTTGTGAAAATATCTAAAATCAGTATATAGTTTCTTTTATATTAAATAGTGTATAATAAAAATATTAGAGCATATAGAAAAAGAGGCGATAAATATGAATAGAACAAAGAAGTTAATATTTGAATCAGCTATTAGAATATTTTCAGATTGTGGATATCGAGGAGCGACGATGGATGATATTGCTTCAAATGCAGGATTAGCAAAGGGGACGCTATATTATCATTTTACAAGCAAAGAGGAGATATTCAACTTTATTGTTGAAGAAGGAATTCAGATTCTACAAGATCAAGTATTAGATATCCAAAAAGTAGATATTAGTCCAATAGAAAAATTAATAAAAATTAGTGAAGTACAATTAAGTTTTCTTTATGGATATACGGATTTCTTTAAAGTTGTAATGAGTCAATTGTGGGGGAATGAAAAGAGACAAGATGAATTACGTCAAAAAATCCGTGGATATATAAAAGAAATTGAAGTTAACATAAAAGAGGCTATGAATGAAGGAAAAATAGAATCAGGTGATTCAGAGCTTATGGCATATCAATTCTTTGGCGCTTTATGTACTGCTGCAGTATATGAATCTATTCATATAGAAAAAATAGATTTAGACAATATAATAAGAAAAACTGTTGAATTTACCCTTAAAGGTTTAGGAATACAAATGTAATGTCAAGGAGATACATAAATATGGTTGTATCTCCTTATTCTTTAAGATTAATACAAAAATAATATAATAATATATTACAAGTATATAAATTATGGTAAAATATATATTGTTATTACAAAAAAACAAAAAAATAGTAGTGTGTATGGAGGAATTTATCCAATGATAAATTTAATTATTGATGAAAAAAATGTTCAAGTACCAGAAGGTACATCTATCATTCAAGCTGCATTAGATAATGGAATCGACATACCATCATTATGTTACTTAAAAGAGTGTTCAAATGTTGGTAAATGTGGGGTCTGTGCAGTAGAAGTTGAAGGAAAAAAGGTTCTTTCTCTTGCATGTTTAACTAAAGTAGAAGAAGGTATGGTTGTAAGAACTAATACTGAGGCAACACAAGAGAGAGTAAAGATGAGAGTGGCAGCTTTACTTGACAAACATGAATTCAAATGTGGACCATGTCCTCGAAGAGAGACATGTGAATTCTTAAAATTAGTAATCAAAACAAAAGCTAAAGCAAATAAGCCATTTCTACCAACTGATAAGACAGAATTTTTAGATGACAGAAGTAAATCAATAACAATAGACAGAAGTAAATGTGTACTATGTGGAAGATGTGTAGCTGCATGTAAAGAAAAGACTGGAACTGGAAATATTGAAATTTCAGGTAAAGGTCCAGATAGAAAAGTGCAGGCTATTGAAGGTAAATGTTTTGATGAAACAAATTGTTTATTATGCGGTCAATGTGTAGCTGCATGTCCTGTAGCTGCATTAAATGAAAAACCACATATAGATAGAGTTAAAGAAGCTTTAGAAGATCCTAATAAACACGTTATAGTTGCAATGGCTCCTGCAGTTAGAACATCTATGGGTGAATTATTTAAAATGGGATATGGAGTAGATGTTACTGGTAAGTTATATTCTTCATTAAGACAATTAGGATTTGATAAAGTGTTTGATATTAACTTTGGTGCTGATATGACAATTATGGAAGAAGCAACTGAGTTTATTGAAAGAATAAATAATAATGGACCATTTCCTATGTTTACATCATGTTGTCCTGCATGGGTTAGGCAAGCAGAAAATTACTACCCAGAACTTTTAGGTAATTTATCTTCAGCTAAATCACCACAACAAATATTTGGAGCAGCAAGTAAAACATATTACCCTACAGTGGAAGGATTAGATCCTAAGAGTGTTTATACAGTTACAATAATGCCTTGCACTGCTAAAAAATATGAAGCTGATAGAACAGAAATGGAAAATGAAGGTTTAAGAAATATAGATGCTGTTTTAACTACAAGAGAGTTAGCTAAAATGATTAAGGATGCAAAAATTAATTTTGCTACATTAGAAGATGAGAAGGCAGATCCAGCAATGGGTGAATATACTGGAGCTGGAGTTATATTTGGTGCTACAGGTGGAGTTATGGAAGCTGCTCTTAGAACTGCTAAGGACTTTGTAGAAGATAAGGATTTAATTGATATAGAATATAAACAAGTAAGAGGATTAGATGGAATTAAAGAAGCTACAGTTGAAATTGGAGGTAAAAACTACAATGTTGCTGTAATTAATGGTTCTGCTAATTTAACTAAGTTTGTTGAGGGCGGACAAATGGATGAAAAACAATATCACTTTGTAGAAGTTATGTCATGCCCAGGTGGATGTGTAAATGGCGGTGGTCAACCGCATGTTGCAGCTAAGGATAGGGATACTGCTAATGTAAGAGCAGTAAGAGCATCTGTTTTATATAATCAAGATAAAACTGCTGTAAAGAGAAAATCTCATAAAAATGAAGCATTAATGAAAATGTATAATGAATATATGGGAATGCCAGGACAACATAAAGCCCATGAATTATTACACTTAAAATATACTAAATAATTAGAATAAAGTTATAAAGCATAGTTTATAAAAGCAAGATAGACTATGCTTTTTTTGTTAAAAAACTTATTTAAAAAAGATAGAATGTAAGAGCACTGATTATGAGTGTATGATAATATAAGGATTAAAAGTAATTATACAGATGCTAATATATATTGTTAACACTTATTATAGTATAATTATACTTAGAATTAAATTTTATACAGTGGAAGATGGAGGGAATATACGTGAAAATTTTAGCTAGTGATTTAGATGGAACTCTTATAAGAGAACAAAAGATATCCCCAAAAGATTTAAATGCACTTAAAAAGTTAAAAGAAAGTGGACATAAAGTAATAGTATCTACAGGAAGGACATTAAGTGGGGTTGAATCTGTTTTTAAGGACTTTCCTTTTGAGTATGATTATTTAGTTCTTTGTAATGGGGGACTTGTTTTAAATAAAAACAATGAAGTAATTCATGAAAAATCAATAGACTATACTGTGAAGAATGGTATAATTGATGATTTTTACAATGATGGAACTCTGTTAATGTATTATGATAATGGTGAAGATACATATTTAATTAATAATTCATCAGTTGATATATCAAACCTTAAAGATGATTTTGTAGAAACCTTTTCGAGTAAAATAGAAATTAAAGATGCATTAAATTCAAAGGGAACATATAAAATGATGAGTGTTTTTGATGTAATGGGTTCAATTGAAAAATGTGAGGATGTAAAAAATAAAATATTAGACAAGTATGGAGATTATGTTGAAGCTTATAGAAACCAATGTTTTATAGATGTTGTTCCAAAGGGATGCTCTAAAGGAAATGGGATTATGATGATATTAGAGGATGAAAAGTTGAATACGGATGATGTTTATACTGTAGGTGATTCATTTAATGATGTATCTATGTTTAATATAACAAAAAATAGTTATACATTTAATGAAGCAGAAGATTTAGTAAAACCTCATGCAAATAATCTAATTGATTATGTACACGAAATTGTAGAAGAAATTTTAGAAAATAGTAATTAATTAAAAAAGGCTGGATTTTAATCCAGCCTTTTTATTGTAATTATTTATTTGAGAATTCTATATATTCATCAAATGTCATAGTTCTGTCAACGATAGAACCATCATCTTTAATATCAATTATTCTATTTGCTATAGTTTGAACGAATTGGTGATCGTGAGAAGCAAATATTATGTTACTGTTGTAATTTTGTAATCCGTTATTTACAGCAGTGATTGATTCAAGGTCAAGGTGATTAGTAGGTTGATCTAACATTAATACATTTGCATTAGAAAGCATCATTTTAGATAACATACATCTAACCTTTTCTCCTCCTGATAATACATTAGCTTCCTTTAGAGCTTCTTCTCCAGAGAATAACATTCTTCCTAAGAAACCTCTAATATAGCTTTCTGATTTTTCTTCAGAGTATTGTCTAAGCCAATCAACTAAAGAAAGAGTGCAGCCATCAAAGAATGCTGAGTTATCAGTTGGGAAGTAAGAATTTGTTATAGTTATTCCCCATTTGAATTCTCCACTGTCTGGTTCCATTTCACCAGCTAAAATTTTGAATAATGTAGTTACAGCAATTTCATTACCTATAAGAGCAATTTTATCTCCCTTATTAACTATGAAATTAACATTATCTAAAACTTTAACACCATCTACAGTTTTTGATAAATCCTTAACTGCTAATATATCATTACCAACTTCTCTTTCAGGAGTAAATCCTACAAAAGGATACTTTCTGCTTGAAGGTTGGATATCATCTAAAGTAATCTTATCTAATAACTTCTTTCTTGAAGTTGCTTGCTTAGATTTAGATGCATTAGCGCTAAATCTTGCAACGAAATCTTGTAATTCTTTAATTTTTTCTTCTTTTTTCTTATTTTGATCTTTAGACATTTGAAGAGCTAACTGACTTGATTCATACCAGAAGTCATAGTTACCAACATATATCTTAATCTTACCAAAATCAACATCAGCCATTTGAGTACAAACTGAGTTTAAGAAATGTCTATCATGGGATACAACAATAACAGTTCCTTCAAAGTTACCTAAGAAGTCTTCTAACCAATTAACAGCCTTTAAGTCAAGACCGTTAGTAGGTTCGTCTAGTATTAGTATTCCAGGATTACCGAATAGAGCTTGAGCTAAAAGAACTTTAACTTTTTCTCCTCCAGTTAATTCTGATACATTCTTAAAGTGATATTCAGTTCCTATTCCTAAACCTTGTAAAAGTGAAGAAGCTTCAGATTCTGCTTCCCAACCATTAAGGTCAGCAAATTCACCTTCTAATTCAGATGCTTTAATTCCATCTTCATCAGAAAAATCAGGCTTTGCATATAACTCATCTTTTTCTTTCATGATTTGGTATAATCTTTCGTTACCCATTATTACAGTTTCTAAAACTTGGAACTCATCATACTTGTAGTGATCCTGAGTTAATACTGACATTCTTGTGTTAGGTGCAATAATTACTTCACCAGTATTAGGTTCTACATCACCAGATAATATTTTTAGGAAAGTTGATTTCCCAGCTCCATTAGCACCAATAACTCCGTAACAGTTACCAGCAGTAAATTTAAGATTTACATCTTCAAAAAGTTTACGTCCACCAAATCTTAGACTAACATTTGATACATTTATCAATCTATTTCTACCTCATTTCTTAATTATATAGTAATTTATATTTCATATACTGACGAAGAGTTGTAATCACCAGTATAACTGATTTTTAGCTTATGTTGCTTATTATATCATAGATTCTGATAATTTACAGTTAATTAAACTTAGTTTTACTTTTATTATATAGATATACAGTTAAATGTAAGCAATTTTATCTCAAATTACAACTTTAAATTTCTATATCGATTAAAACATGCAATTATCTCTTGTTTTCTAGGCATTGCAAAAGATCCAAGTCCATATTTTACTGGACTTATAGAAATAAGTCCATTTTTAGAAATATAATTTAAAGTTTCATCAACAACATCTATAATAGTTTTACTATTATTAACTATATTATCCTCAGCAAACTTCATAATATATCCTAATGAGTTTATTTGTTCAGAATCTACAATCTGTTCAACAGCCCTTAACTCTATTATATCTTTGTTTATAGATAAGCCATCCTTGCCAATAGATTTTATTTTTACTCCCTTAGGTCCTGAGAAAATAGAGCCTTTCTTTAATTTTCTATTGAAATTTATCGAAACATTGAACGAAGAGTTATTGATACGCTCTAAAACAGTTCCTTTACTTAAAGCTTTAGCTTGAGATGTTACATCCTTTGGAGTATAAGAATCCATTTGGATAACAGTATCTGCAATATCAAAGTAGTCACCAGAACTTCCAACAACTAATATTGTAGAAATGCCGAGTTTATCATAAAGTGATTTAACTATTTCAATAAATGGAGTTATAGGTTCCTTTTCTCTACTTACAAGCTTCTGCATTATATTATCACGAATCATGAAATTTGTAGCTGAAGTATCTTCATCAATTAAAAAGACTTTAGTATCGGATTCAATACCCTCAATTATATTTGCAGCCTGTGAAGTACTTCCACTTGCATTATCCGTACTGAATTTTTTTGTATCTTTTCCATTAGGAAGGTTATTTATAAATAGAGATATATCAGTATTAGTTATAAATCGTCCATCTTCTGCCCTTACTTTAAGGGCACTTTCATCAGTTATAACATACTCACGTCCATCACCTTCGATATGATTGTATACTCCAAGTTCCAAAGCCTTTAAAACTGTAGATTTACCATGATATCCACCACCTACAAATAATGTTATTCCTTTTTTAATACCCATACCTTTTAGTTTGCCTTTAAATGGTAAATTTATTTCAATTTCCATAGATTTCGGAGAACTGAATTTTAGACCATTTTTTAATGGTTTTGTAGAAATCCCGCTTTCACGAGGAAGTATAGAACCATTTGCGATAAAAGCAACTAAATTATTCTCTTTAAGATATTTTCTTATGTAACTTTGATCTTCACTTAATTCTATTCTATTTTTAATAGAAGATTTATTAAGATTATCATAAATAAGAGTGTTATCTATTATTTGAGGTAAAAATTCAAAAAGAATTTTTTCTAATTCTCTAGATAAAACAGTTCTTCCTCTTGCAGGAAAACCTACTTCAAATCTGACTTGAACCTCATTGGAAGATATTATTATAGCGGTTCTTTGAAGAATTTCCTGATCACATTTACTTATGCTTATAAGTCCGCTTTTTCCTGAACCAAACACTTTAGAAGAAAATTTATTAATGTTTGAATAAAATAACCTTGTAAGATAATCTTCTAAAGCAATTTTTTTATAATCAGTATCAAAAAGTTCAACAGGAAATTTAGCTGTTTCTTGATTCATTATTATTTGTATTTTTGATGGTGAGGCAAAAGGATCACCTTGAACATGATCTATACTTAAAATGTAATTTTTAAAATTATATTTATCAGCTAATGATTTATATGAACCATAGCTTTTTCCATCAATAGAAGAAAGCAATTTTTTTAAATCTAATGAATTTTTCATTGCTATTTTCCTCCCTTAAGCTCACTAAAACATTCATCAATTATTTTTTCACTCATTCGTCTATAAAGATTACTCATACTTACAAATGCACATACTAAAAGAAATTTTTCTTCAAAGTCACCTAGTTTTTCATCTTTATTTTTGATAAGTTCATTTACATGATTTGAAATATTTGTAGATGAAATATCGAAGTTTTCTAGATTTGAATCATAAATTTTTAAAAATGATTCATAAATATCATAAAGAGGATAATCTTCATCTTTAGAAAATGATTCTATTATAGGATCAAACATGGTTTTTATATCTGTTAATGATAACGCTCCTTTTAAGTTGTAAATAAGTCCAATAAGAATCATATGTTCTTTTGTATACTTTTTATTTTTAATTTTCATTAGAAGATTACCTTTAGCATAATTGTTAATCATAGTTTTAGTAAGAATTTTATCATCTTCATTTCTTTTTGTGTAATTTAATTTACTTTCAAAAAGCTGTATTACTTGATCCATATAAAGATCAATTTCAGGAAAATCATCTAAATTAATATTAGTAGAAGATTTTTGAGAATTTATATAATTGTCAATATCAAAGTTGTTCATAAAATTTCACTCCCTACATAGTAATTAAAACTACGTGTTGTATTATAAATATAATATTAATAGAAAATAAGAGATAATTCAAGCATTCTTAGGAGAAAATAAATATATACTAAAAAAATAAATAAAAATCAGTCTTGCCATATAGATGTTTATATGAAATAATTTCTATAATGGTAAAAGGTAGTTTTTAAAACTACGTGGGATAATTTAGGAGGAATAAGAATGGAGAAATATTTAAGAGAACCTGTTAATGGATTAACTCATTTGATTGGAGCAGTATTATCATTTATAGCATTAATTGCGATGATTACAAAATCATATTTAAGAGGAAGTTCACTTGTTACTTTTTATTCGGTGTTATTTTTTGGAGTAAGTATGATTTTACTGTATAGTGCATCAAGTATATATCATTCAGTAATAAGTAGTGAAAAAGTAATAAAAGTACTAAAGAGATTGGATCATTCAATGATATTCATATTAATAGCAGGATCATATGCTCCGTTCTGTTTAGTAGCATTAAGTGGGAATGTAGGATTCAATTTATTTTTAGCAGTAACAATATGTGCAGTAGTTGGAATTGGGTTCAAGTTATTATGGATAACATGCCCTAAATGGTTAAGCAGTACTATGTACATAGGAATAGGCTGGTTTGCTATTTTTGCAATTTATCCAATGTCAAAGGTTTTACCTGCAATAGCTTTATTTTGGTTAGTATTAGGTGGAATTATGTACACTATAGGTGGAGTAATTTATGCATTTAAAAATGAAAAGATAAGAATAGGTGCTTTTGGAAATCATGAAATATTTCACTTATTCATAATGGTTGGTACTTTGTGTCATTTTATATGTGTGTTCTTCTATATTATATAAAAAGTGAATTTGATATAAGTATAATAAAAAGGTCTGTTGTATTTTTTGCAACAGACCTTTTCTTTAAAATATTAAATTAGCGCAAAGAACAATTATAGGTAAACTAACAAGTGTTCTTTCTAAGAAGATTAATATTAAATCTGTGAATTTAACAGGTATTTTTGAACCAAGTAAAAGTCCTCCAATCTCAGACATATAAATAAGCTGAGTGACAGATATACATGCAACTATAAATCTTGTCATTTCATTTGATATTGTTGAAGCTAGAACTGATGGTATAAACATATCAGCAAAACCAACAACAAGTGTTTGAGAAGCAGCAGCGGCTTCTGGGACACCTAATAAATTAAGAAGAGGAATAAATGGTGTACCTAATACCTCAAAGAATGGTGTATATTCAGCTATTATTAATGCTATACCGCCCATAGCCATTACTATAGGTAAAACACCAAGCCACATATCTATAACATTTCGTATTCCATCAGCAAAAAAGCCTTTTATACTTGAATTATCTTCTGCTTTTTCAAGTGCTTTTTCAAGGCCATATGTAAATGCAGTATATCCAGAAGGAATATTATCCATATCCTTTTTTGGCGCCGATCCATCAATATATGTATTAGATTTTCTTGATAAAGGTGGAATTCTTGGAACTATTATGGCTGCAACTATTCCAGTAAGTGTAACAGTTAAGTAAAATGGAACAAACATATGACTAAGTCCTACTTGAGTAATAACCATTAAACTAAAAGTTATTGAAACAGCAGAAAATGATGTTCCTATAATTGAAGCTTCTTTTTTTGTATAGAAACCATCTTCGAACTGTTTACTTGTTAAAAGAATTCCGATGGTACCATCTCCAAGCCAAGAGGTAATACAGTCAATGGATGATCTTCCAGGAAGTTTGAATATTGGTCTCATTACTTTTGTTAGTAAAGCTCCAACAAATTCTAATAATCCATGGTTAAGTAATAATGGTAAAAATAAACCAGCAAAGAAGAATACAGAGACTAATAGAGGTAAAAGGCTGAATAAAACCATTCCTCCTGTTGAATCAGACCATATAAACTCAGGTGCTAATTTAAAGTATGTAAGTATTGATAAGATCATTCCAATTATTCTTCCAGTCATCCATATTGGAGTAACATTGAATAATGAATTTAAGATTTTGTTATCAGTTTTGTAAAATTTAATCACTATACTTCCTATAGCCGAAATAGAAATTAGAATTGTGACAATCAATGGAAGAAAGTCATTAAAAAGTTCTACTAACTTATTCGATAAAAATGCAATTGGAATAGTGAATTGTCCTTCGATTTTAAATGGTGTCATAAATAATAGAACTCCAATTAAAGAAGGAATAATAAACTTTAATAAGGAAGATATTCTATAATTACATTTTGAATTATTATTCATTTTTATCACCTTTTTCTTTATAAATATACAATAAGTACTATTCTAATATATAAAAACAAAAAAAGATAGTATTATTTTATAGTAATTTTAAGTATTTATACAAAAATATTAAAAACGAAAGAATGATGTTTATTATTGTGTATTTAATCTAAATAAATAATTAGACTGTAGTCTATATTGATAACCTATATGGGCTATAGTAAGATAAAATATAGAAGTAAATAAATAATATTGAGGAGATGTAGCTATAATGGGCTTTCGTGAAAATTTAAAAAATGCAAAAAGAATAGTTGTAAAGGTAGGAACATCAACATTAACTTATGATAATGGAAATATTAATTTGTGTAGAATAGAGAAATTAACACGAGTTATTTCAGATATTGTTAATTCAGGCAAAGAAGTTGCGCTTGTATCATCAGGTGCCATTGGTGTTGGTGTTAATAAATTAAAATTAAAAGAAAAGCCCGTAACTATAAGAGAAAAACAAGCAGTTGCAGCAGTAGGACAATGTGAGCTTATGCATATATATAGTAAATTTTTTAGTGAATATAGTCATACTGTAGGACAAGTGTTGCTTACAAGAGATGTAATAGAAGATGATCATATAAGAGAAAATGTAATAAATACGTTTGAAACATTATTAGAAAACAAGATAGTTCCAATTGTAAATGAAAATGATACAGTATCAATAGATGAGATAGAGAATATAGTTAGATTTGGAGATAATGATAATCTTTCTGCAATAGTTTCGGTGTTGACTAATGCAGATTTATTAATCATATTATCAGATATAGATGGATTTTATGATAGTGATCCAAGAAACAATGAAAGTGCACAACTTTTATCACAAATAGAAAAGATAACACATGAATTAGAAGAGTGTGCAGGCGGAGCTGGTTCAAAACTAGGTACAGGCGGTATGGTTACAAAGCTTACGGCTGCAAAAACAGCTATAGAGGCTGGTGTAGATATGATTTTAGCTAATGGAAATGAACCTGATATTATAAGGGATATATTAGACGGAAAAGAAATAGGAACATTATTTGTTGGGAAATCAAATTAATGGTATAAAGTAGTTTTAAGAATTTTAAATTACATATAAATCTTTGATTTAAATCTGTAGAATAATAAGGATTTATTTAATTATAAATAGATAGGGGTGTATAAAATGAGTATATTAGAAACAATGGGAAAAAAGGCAAAAGAAGCTTCGTATGAGTTAGGAGCAGCATCTACGAAAGAAAAAGATAAGGCATTATTGGCTATGGCTCAAGAATTGATTGAGAATACAAATGAAATACTTGAAGCTAATAGGATTGACTTAAAAAATGCAGAAATTAAAGGGACACCAAAGGCTATGTTAGATAGACTAGCTTTAGATAAGAATAGAATAAAAGCAATGGCCGAGGGTCTAAAAGAGGTCGTAAATTTACAAGATCCGGTTGGAGAAGTGGTTTCTATGTGGCAGAGACCAAATGGATTACAAATAGGTCAAAAGAGAGTTCCTATGGGAGTTATAGGAATAATTTATGAATCTAGACCAAATGTAACATGTGATGCAGCAGGATTATGTTTGAAGACTGGAAACGCATCAATATTAAGAGGTGGAAGTGATGCTATTAACTCAAATAAGGCTATAATGGTAGCTTTAACTAAGGGTATTGAAAGAGCTGGTCTTCCAAAGGAATGTGTTCAGTTAATAGAAGATACAAGCAGAGAAGTTGCTACTGAAATGATGAAATTAAATGAATATATAGATGTGCTTATCCCAAGAGGTGGAGCAGGGTTAATACAATCTGTAGTTAAAAATGCTACAGTTCCAGTAATAGAAACAGGTACTGGAAATTGTCACATATATGTTGATGAATCTTGTGATTTTGATATGGCAGTTAAAATCGCTGTAAATGCAAAGGCATCAAGACCATCAGTATGTAATGCTGCAGAAAAATTATTAGTTAATGAAAAGATAGCTAAGGATTTTCTGCCAATAGCAGTTAAGGTCTTAAGAGAAAATGGAGTTGTACTTAGAGGTGATGAAGCATCACAAGCTATTATTAATGATATTGAAAAGGCTAATGAGGAAGACTGGAGCAAAGAATATTTAGATTATATTATGGCTGTTAAAATAGTAAAAGACGTTGATGAAGCTATTAATCATATAAATAAATATGGAACTGGTCATTCAGAAGCAATAATTACTGAAAGCTATAAAAACTCTCAAAAGTTTTTACAAAGAGTTGATGCAGCAGCAGTTTATGTAAATGCATCTACAAGATTTACTGATGGTAGTGAATTTGGTTTTGGAGCTGAAATTGGAATAAGTACTCAAAAGCTTCATGCAAGAGGACCTATGGGCTTAAAAGAACTTACAACTATAAAATATATTATTTATGGTAATGGACAAATAAGATAAGAATTTATAGATAGTTAAAATACATGTTATTATCTATACAGCTAAAGGGTTATACTTTATTGTAATAATCCTTTAGTTTTTAGTTTATAAAAACCAATATAATAAAGTTAAATATAATAGAAAAATTTAGATATAAACACATTTAACAGTAGTAAAATTTATAGTATAATTATTATGAAAACGTATCAAAAATCGAAAAAAGGGGGCTGACTTAATGAAAATAGCATTAATAGCACATGATAAAAAGAAACCTATAATGATAGAATTTGCTAAAAAAAATAGAGAAATATTATCAAAATATGAATTAATAGCAACAGGAGAGACAGGAAGGCTTGTTTCTGAAGCAACAGGACTTGAGGTTAAGCAATATTTAGGAGGACCATATGGTGGAGACCAACAAATAGGAAGTCGTATAGCTGAAAATAAAGTTGGATTAGTAGTATTCTTTAGAGATCCACTTACAGCACAACCACATGAACCAGATGTTTCCGCATTACTTAGAGTTTGTGATGTACATAATGTTCCAGTTGTAACGAATCTTGCATCTGCTGAATTAGTAATAAAAGAATTTTAAATTATATTTTTATATAAAAATATAATTTAACCAAACTAAAAAAAGTGCTTATGTTTATCATAGGCACTTTTTTAGAAAACAGTAGTGTCATCAGAATAAATTAGGTCAGCTCAGAATGGAACTACTGTAACTGCCTAAAAATTCTGAATATTTGTGTAATTAAATAATAACACATTTTAATAAAAAAAACAATTAGTAATACGATATTTGTTAAAATATTTATTTTTTATTAAAAATAATATCAAATATTAAATAAAAAAATATTAAATTAAAAGGGAGAAATTTATTATGTTTAATTTTAAAAATAATATAACAGAGCAAGTTGTTAATGATATTGCATTATTAAAAAATGTTAATGAAAAATTTAAGATAGATAATAAAACACTAGAAAAGATAAAATCTATAAATTTCAGAATAAACACAGGAAAAACTACTTTTGAAGAGATAACAAGATTAGTACTAAATTCTGTTATTCAATTAAGTAGTTTAGATTTACAATTAAAAGATAAAGAAGAAATTATAACTAAAATATCAGATAATTTAGTAAATATGATTAATGAAATTTCAAATGTTTCTGAAATTACTACTCATACCTCAGAAGAAGTTACAGCAGCGCATAGTAGTATGACAGACAATATAACTGCATTATCACATAATACTTCTAATTTATTAGAGTCAGCAAAAACAAGTGAAAGAAATTTACTTGAGATAAAGAAGTTTTCTGAAGAAGCTATAAATTATTCTTCTGATATGAAAAGTGATATGAATAATCTTACAAATGTAATTCAAAATATACAAAATGTTATTTTAGATATAAATGAAATATCTGAACAAACCAATTTATTAGCACTGAATGCATCTATTGAAGCATCAAGAGCTGGAGAAAGTGGACGTGGATTTGCAATTGTAGCAGAGGAAATAAGACAACTTTCGGATGAAACAAAGAATCTTATAGGAGGAATGAATGAGTTTTTAACATCGATAAGACAAGCATCTAATACAAGTAATTTTAGTGTTGATAAGACTGTAAAATCACTAGAAAAGATAAATGAAAATCTAGATGTAATTGTAGAGACAGGTAAACAAAATAGAAGAGATATAAATAATATTACAGAAACTGTGAGTATGCTTGCTGCCAATAGTGAGGAGATAAATACATCTATAGATGAAGTTACTCAAAGCATTAAAAAACTAGATAATGATATAGATATTTTGAATGGAAGTGCAAGTGATTTAAAAGAAGTTAGTAATGGATTAAGCAATGTTATAAGTCCCGTAATTAATATGGAATCCGATTTAGATAAAGCATCTAAATTAATAGGTAATATGGTTAAAGATGTGTATTATATGACAAGTAATGATCTATTTATAGAGACGGTAAATAAAGCTATTGAAGCACATAAAGTATGGGTTAAGAATCTTAAAAACATAGTAGATACAAGGAAAATAATACCGTTACAAACTGATTCTCATAAATGTGGGTTTGGACATTTTTATTATAGTATGTTACCAAACAACAAGGAGATATTATTAATATGGAAAGGTATAGAAGAAAAACATACAATGTTACATAATATTGGAGCTGATATTATAAAAAGAATAAAATCAGGTCAAGATGTATCAAGCAATGATTACATAAAAGCAGAAAACATATCAAAAGAACTTATAAATGAGTTTAATGAAATTATACATTTATCCAATAATTTAAGCAAAAGTAATATTAATGTATATGATAAAGAATAAAATCTGTATTAAATATGAATAATTATACCATATTAATGAATAAATATGCTATAATAAGGGTAGTATAAAGTTTTTATATGTACAAAAAATATCCAATAGGGTGATTATAAAAAAATTAGTATTAAAACTATCCTTATTTATCTTGACATGGAATACGCTATCTACTAGAATGGTAGAAAGAGAAAATTTAAAATAAAGTTAAGATGCACTTTAACTTGGTCCTGTGAGGCCAAAAAGGTAGTATAACTATGATATTTAAATATTCAACGGTGAATTTCATAGCTTATTTTTTGAAGCCAAATATATAGATATATCACAGGATAGTGAAGAGAGCAGAATACTGTATCCCTTTATTATCCTTTATTTTTATATAAAAATCTTCGTAAGGTGTAGTTTTAGCAAATTATATTTTGTAGGAGGCTTGAACATGAAGGCAAAGCTTATATTAGAAAATGGTATGATTTTTGAAGGTAAAGCTTTTGGTTATCTTAAAGAAAGTGTTGGAGAAGTAGTATTTACAACTGGTATGACTGGATATCAGGAAGTATTAACAGATCCATCATATTATGGTCAAATAGTAACTATGACTTACCCGCTAATAGGAAATTATGGAATAAATCTAGAAGATATGGAATCTGACGGAATAAAAGTTAGAGGTTTTATAGTAAGAGAAAAATGTGATTTACCAAGTAATTTTAGATGCGAATTAGAATTAGAAGACTTCTTAAAGCAAGGAAAAGTAATTGGTTTAGAAGGAATAGATACAAGAGCATTAACTAAGGTTTTAAGAAACAACGGAACAATGAGAGGAATCATCGCATTAGAAGATTTAGATGATGAAACTGTAAAAGAAAAAATAGCTAATTTCTCAAATACAGAAGCTGTTAAAAAGGTTACAACTAAAGAAGCATACACTATTGATGGTAGTGGAAAACATGTTGCAATAATGGATTTTGGAATTAAAACAAACATAATAAGAAATTTCCAAAAAAGAAACTGTAAATTAACAATCTTCCCTGCAACAGCAACTGCAGAAGAAGTACTAAATGTCAATCCGGATTTGGTATTTTTATCAAATGGCCCTGGAGATCCTGAAGATTTAGATTTCGTTATAGAAAATATTAAAAAAATAGTTGGTAAAAAACCACTAGTTGGAATATGTTTAGGACATCAGTTATTAGCATTAGCACTAGGTGGAAAAACAACTAAATTAAAGTTTGGACACAGAGGATGCAATCATCCAGTAAAAGATTTAGAAGAAAATATAGTTCATATAACTTCTCAAAATCATGGATATGTTGTTGAAACATTACCAGAAAATATGGAAGTTACACATGTTAATATAAATGATGGAACAGTAGAAGGAATGAAGCACAAGGATTTACCAATATATTCGGTTCAATTCCATCCAGAGGCATCAGCAGGTCCAAAGGATAGCGAATACATATTTGATAAATTTTTAAAGTATGCACTTTAGGAGGTTAGTGAGAAATGCCATTAAATAAAGATATAAAAAAGGTTTTAGTTATAGGATCAGGTCCAATAGTTATAGGTCAGGCAGCTGAATTTGATTATTCAGGAACTCAAGCCTGCGAAGCGTTAAAGTCAGAAGGAATAGAAGTTGTACTTGTAAATTCGAATCCGGCAACTATAATGACAGATAAGGAAGTTGCAGATAAAATTTATTTAGAACCATTAACTTTAGAGTTTTTAGAAAAAGTTATAGCTAAGGAAAAACCAGACAGTTTACTTGCAGGAATGGGTGGTCAAACAGGACTTAACCTTGCTGTGGAATTATATGATGCTGGAATATTAGATAAATATAACGTAAGAGTAATTGGAACATCTATCGAATCTATTAAAGAAGGTGAAGATAGAGAATTATTCAGAAACATGATGAATAGAATTGGAGAACCAGTTATAAAGAGCGAAATCGTAACTGATTTACAAGCTGGTATAGATTTTGCTAATAAAATAGGTTACCCAGTTATAGTTAGACCTGCATATACGCTTGGAGGCTCAGGCGGAGGAATAGCTGATGATGAAGAAGAATTAAGAACAATCTTAGAGTCAGGTCTTCAATTAAGTACAATAGGTCAGGTTTTACTTGAAAAATCAGTTAAAGGTTGGAAAGAAATAGAATACGAAGTAATGAGAGATTCTTATGGAAACTGTATTACAGTATGTAATATGGAAAACATAGATCCAGTTGGTATACATACAGGAGACAGTATCGTAGTTGCGCCATCTCAAACACTTTCAGACAAAGAATATCAAATGTTAAGAACAGCATCTATCAATATTATAAATGCAGTTGGAATTGAAGGTGGATGTAATGTTCAATTCTCCTTAAATCCAAATACATTTGAATATGCAGTTATAGAAATCAATCCTAGAGTTTCAAGAAGTTCAGCCTTAGCATCAAAAGCAACAGGATACCCTATTGCAAAACTTGCAGCTAAGATTGCACTTGGATATGGATTAGATGAAATAAAGAATGCAGTTACTCAAAAAACATATGCATGCTTTGAACCAACACTAGATTACGTAGTAGTTAAGATTCCTAAATGGCCATTTGACAAATTCTTTGGAGCTGATAGACAGCTTGGAACAAAGATGATGGCTACTGGTGAAATCATGGCAATTGGAGCTAATTTTGAGCAAGCATTCTTAAAAGGTATTAGAAGTTTAGAAATTGGAAAATACTCTTTAGATCATAAGAAATTTAAAGAACATAGCATGTCTCAATTAAAAGAATTAGTTATGAAGCCAGATGATGAAAGAATCTTTGCTTTAGCAGAAATGATAAGAAGAGATTATAGAATAGATAAGATAAATAAAATCACTGGTATAGATAAGTTCTTCTTAGAAAAAATCAAATGGATTATAGATGAAGAACAAAGATTAAAATTAAGCAAAATTGAAGATTTAGATAAAGAATGGTTATATGCATTAAAGAAAAAAGGATTTTCAGATAAAGCAATAGCTGATATGTTAAAGGTTAGTCCTGATGATGTATATAGATTAAGAGACATCTGGAACATAAAACCATCATATAAGATGGTTGATACTTGTGGAGGAGAATTCGAAGCATTATCACCATACTATTACTCAACTTATGAACAATATGATGAAGTTGAAGTATCAGATAAGAAGAAAGTTATAGTTATAGGATCAGGTCCTATTAGAATAGGTCAAGGTATTGAATTTGACTATGCTTCAGTTCACTGTGTAAAGGCATTAAAGAAATTAGGAATTGAAACTATAATCGTTAATAACAATCCAGAAACAGTAAGTACAGATTTTGATGTATCTGATAAGTTATATTTTGAACCATTAACTGAAGAAGATGTTTTAAATATAATTGAAAAAGAAAGACCAGATGGAGTAATACTTCAATTTGGTGGTCAGACAGCAATCAAGCTTGCTAACTTCTTAAAAGAACAAAAAGTTGTGACTTTAGGAACAACAGCAGATCAAATTGATATGGCAGAAGACAGAGAAAAATTTGATGAATTATTAGAAAAGTTAGAAATAACTAGACCAAAGGGTAAAGGTATATGGTCACTAGAAGAAGGGTTAGAAGAAGCAAGAAGATTAGGATTCCCTGTACTTGTTAGACCTTCATATGTAATTGGTGGTCAAGGAATGGAAATAACTCATGATGAAGAAGAATTAACATTCTATTTAGAAAATGCATTTGCTAAAGATAAGAAGAATCCAATTCTTATAGATAAATACTTAATGGGTAGAGAAATTGAAGTAGATGCAATTTCAGATGGCGAAAATGTATTAATACCTGGAATAATGGAACATTTGGAAAGAGCTGGGGTTCACTCAGGAGACAGTGTTACTATGTATCCAAGTCAAAACATCACTGATGATATGAAAGGCAGAATCCTAGATTATACTAAGAAATTAGCTTTAGAAATAGGAATAAAAGGAATGATAAATATTCAATTCATAGAATTTGAAGGAAATTTATATGTAATTGAAGTTAATCCTAGAGCGTCAAGAACAGTACCATACATCAGTAAAGTAAGTGGAGTTCCAATAGTTGATTTAGCTACAAATGTTATGTTAGGAGCTAAATTAACTGACTTAGGATATGGAGTAGACATATATAAAGAACCAGAACTAGTTTCAGTTAAGGTTCCAGTATTCTCAACTCAAAAATTACCTAATGTAGAAGTTTGTTTAGGGCCTGAAATGAGATCAACAGGTGAAGTTTTAGGAGTAGGTAGAAATGTTAAGGAAGCACTTTACAAAGGATTTGTAGGAGCTAATATGTACCCATCAAAAGAAAAGGGTAAGATACTTGCTACAATTAATAAACATGATAAACCTGAGTTCTTAGAAATAGCTAAACAATTAGCTAAGGTAGGATATACATTTATAGCAACACAAGGTACTTGCAAATTACTAGAAGAAGCTGGTATAAAGGTTGAAGAAGTTAGAAAGATAAATGAATCAGAACCAAACATTTTAGACGTAGTTAAACACAGAGAAGTGGATTTAGTTATAAATACACCAACTAAAGGAAATGATTCAAATAGAGATGGTTTCTTAATCAGAAGAGCAGCAGTTGAAAGAAATCTAGGTGTAATTACAGCGTTAGATACATTAAGAGCTATTGCAGATGTGGAACTTGAAAAGTTTGATGAAAACAAAAATTTAGAAGTATTTGATATAGCTGAAATTTAATAATAAAAATGAGTCATCAGGTTTTTGATGACTCATTTTTATTAGGGTAATATTACCACGGTGGTATTGACAAGTGAACATGTGTTCTATATAATATAATTAATGAACATATGTTTGCTAAGGGGGATGTATATTGTGAATGAATTAGGTAATTTTTTTGTAAAAGTAAACTGTAAAAACATGGACAACATTAGAAGCTTAATAATAGATAGGGAAGTAAAATCAAAAGGCAGACAGGATAAATACATAATGTGTGCTGGAAAATACGATAAAAATGGCTGGACGTTGATTTTTAGAGCAAAAACTTTTGAAGAAGCTGAAGAATTAGCTAGTTTAAATCCATTTGCAGACAGAAGAAGTAAGATAAATTAGAATAGAAATTATACATACATATACATAGTAAGATATTAAGCAATAAAAAGGGGCTGTATCAAATTGAAATTTTTTAAATTCAATTTGATACAGCCTATTCTTATAAACGTAAATTTTATTCATGTATATATTTCCAAATATTTTATTTTGAAATAACACAAATAAAGGATAAACATTATTATCCATATTTTAACTATATATTTAAAATTACGAAGCTTGCTGCTTATGAAGCAGCTCACCGTTACGATTTTGAATGGTTTTATGGTACAATTTATTAACATTATAACCAAACGCCATTAACAAAAATTCAGTACGAACTTTAATATTTCCACGCATAAAAAATCTTCTAAAACCATAATCTTGTTTAATAACTCCAAATGCTCCTTCGACTTGAATTGATCTGTTCATTCTTAAAAGTATTCCTTTAGGTGTAGTGATGTTTTTAAGTGAATTTGTTCTTAGACGCATAAAATTTTTAGCCACATGTATTTGTTTATTACCTTTTGCTTTCGTACATTTACTCTTATATTCACAGCCATCACAGTCTTCACATTCATAGATGCTAACAGTAGTTTCATATCCAGATTTTGTTTTTTTCTTTTTTGTTCCTTTTAGAAGCATTTTTTTACCAGATGCACAAATGTAGTAATCTTCATCTGTGTTATAGTACATATTTTCTTTCTTACTAATATCACTCTTGAATTTCTTTGTCTTTGACTTTTCATAATTTGCAGGTTTAATAAAAGCTTCTTGTTTCTTAGATTCAAGATATGCATAATTTTCTTCACTTTCGTATCCTGCGTCAGCAGTTACGGATTCATATTTTTGATTTAAATTCTTTTCTAATCTATCTAAAAATGGTATAAAAGTAAGCTGGTCAGATCTTTCACTTGAAATGTCTACTCCTACAATATATTCACCTTCTACCCCTATTTGGATATTATATGCTGGTTTTAATTGACCGTTTTTCATATGATCTTCTTTCATATGCATGAAAGTTGCGTCATGATCTGTTTTTGAAAAACTGTTTCGTCCATTAAAAATGCTATTGTATTCATTATATTTATTTTGCTTTTCAATAAATTCATTAAGTTGTTCAGTATATCTTTGGAATTTACTTTTTCTTTTACCTTTTCCATAAACAAATTCAATATTATTGGCTTCAATCATAATTCTGATACTATCTAAAATATAATTAGCATCTTGAACTGATATTTTAGCATTAGTAATAATAAGACATAAATTCAAATCATGATTCATTTTTATTAAGCTTTCTTTTATTTTCTTTTGTAGTCTATCTTCAAATTTATCAATAGATTTTTTCCAAACAAAAGTATATCGATTTGCAGATGCTTCGATTTTAGTTCCATCAATAAAAATATTTTTAAATTGAATTTCATTAAGTTCTCTAAGTTTTTTCACAAGTTGATTAAATAAATTTTCTATACAACCAGCTAATCGTTCACGTCTAAATCTATCTATAGAATTGTGTCCTGGTGGTAGTTGACCTTGTAAAAGCCATTTGAAATTTATATCTCTTTTGCATGCCTTTTCAAGAGCACGACTTGAATATATTCCTTCCATATATCCATAAACTATAATTGCAAACATAGTTTTAGGTAAAAGTGCTGGATTTCTACCAATAGTAGAGTAAGTTCTATTTAATTCTGAATAATCTAATCCCTCCATAACATCATAAAGCACTCTTACTGAATCACTATCAGATATAATATTTTCTATATTTATTGGGAAACCTATTTGATGCATAGGTATAATATTATTAGTGTTCATATTAATATTATGCGCAAAAAAGAGAATTCAAATTTATGAATTCTCTTTTTTTATCGGCTAGTATCAAAATTGTTTTGATACAGCCCCTTTTTATACTTCATAACGAATATCTGATATTACAATTGATAGATATTCTATTAGATTTAATTCTGCACCAATTTGTTCTTGATTGTCACTTTTTATTATTTTTACAATTGGACGTAAAGGGAAGTTTGGTAATGTTTCTTCTACAATTCCTATATCGCCATTGCTTAAGCTTACAATGGTACCTTTTGGATATGGAATTATTACTTTGCAAAAAACATTAACTATATCATAATCAAACAATGTACCTGCATTTGACATTATATATTCAAGTGCATCACTTGGGCACATAGCTCGTTTGTATGGTCTATCAGAAGTTAATGCATCATATACATCAGCAATAGAAACAATTCGCGCAAGATAACTTATTTTATTTCCAGTAGTTCCATCTGGATAGCCAAGTCCATCAAATCGTTCATGATGCTGTAAAACTATTAATTTTATATGTGCACTTAATGAATAGAATTGAGTTAAAAAATCATATCCAAGTTTAGGATGATCTTTTATAACTTGAAATTCTTCAGGAGTTAATTTACCTGGCTTTTGAAGAATTTCGTGCGGAATAAAAGCTTTACCTATATCATGTACCAATGCACCCATGCATAGGTATATTAAGTTTTGTTTGCTTAAGCTTAAGCTTATTCCAATTATTATAGAGATAACAGCTACATTTACACAATGAGCATATGTATAATTATCCATATTTTTTATGTCAACTAAAGATAAGAGTACGTTTTTATTACTTAAAACATTTTCTAAGAGTTCTTCTGCAACCTCATTTATGCTATTAAAATAGTTTTGTTCTTTTTGAGAATATTCGCTAAGTTTACGCTTTTCGAATTTATGAACAGAAGAAATTCGTTCAATGTCAGAAAATACTTCTTTTATAACGGAAATTGATTTTTGCCTTAACTCAGGTTTTATTACATCCTCAATTTCGGCAGAGCTATATTCATCAATTATATAAAGAGAGAATATTTTTAAATCTTTAATTTTTTTTAGACGAATACTTGTAAGTTCTACTCCAGCTCTTAATAAAACTCTTCCGTCAGCAGTATATATATTTTTACCAAGTAGAGAATTCTCTCGAATACATTCTAAAGGAACTAGCCTCATAAGTACATACCTCATCATCATCATAGTAATAATTAGTATAATTATAACATAAAACATATAGAAAATTATAATCAATTATGAAAAAAATACTATAAAGTGACATAATAATTTAAAAAATAAAATCATTAGTTTTTATGATTTTATTTAGAAAAAACTCATTTGTTTACCAACAAATGAGTTTTTTTAGTAATAAATATTAAATGTCTAAAAGATTCTTTTTATAAGTCGAATATAATTTTCTAAGTGTACTCATCTTATCTTCAACTTCTAAATATAGTCTAGAAGCATCGGCGAAGTCCTCATTATTAAAAGCTTCTATCAATTTAGTGAATAAACTTTTATTTGTGTAAGTATCCTTCATTAATTCAACTCTTAAATCATGGAGATTTGTCCAATTAGAAATATCTAAGTCTAAAACTTTGTCTAATGAATGAAGTGGTTTGAACGATCTTATTTCATCCATGTAATTTTTTATGACTCTATGAGTAATTTCAGTTGTCCATCTTTCGATAAAAGCTAGTTTGAAACTATTTATGATTTCATCAGTAAATACACTGTTTCTTTTTAATGCTTTAATTTTAGATGGATTATTGTTTAATTGAGATAAATTTTCATAAACTGTTGCTGGAGCCTTTCCAAAATACTTATTTCTTTCAGCTTCGGTAAAGTCTTCGAAAATATTATCTTCAGTTCTATACGATCTTGTTTTTTCAAGGTATTCAGCTGAATCTCCTGCATTCTTTGAAAGTTCTTTAAGTAAATCATCTTCAGTTTTATTATTTTCAGCTGCATAAATTATTCCATCGAGCATTCCCATATAAGAGGCAGCCATTACAAGATAAGTGTTAGAATGTGGATTTGGAGATCTAAGTTCAAATCTTGTAGCCATAGGAGAATTTAAATCTCTTATTAATCCAGCAAGTACTGTTCTATTTCTAGAAGGATTTTCTGGAGATAATCCAAGTGATGTTACAGTACATATTGGAGCCTCAAAACCAGGTTTTAATCTTTTTAAGGAATTGTTTGTTGAAGATACAAATGGATTTATAACTTCATAGTTTTTAAGAAGTCCCATAATAGCACCATATCCTATTTGGCTTAGGAAGTGTCCTTGTGGACCATTAAATATATTTAATCTTTTTCCGTTCTTTAATTTTAAGCTTACACCTAAATGAGTATGCATACCAGAACCAGCAACATTTTCAATTGGTTTAGCCATAAAAGTAACATCTAGTCCATTTCTTCTGAATGTTTCTTGAACAAGAATTCTTACAAATAATTCATTATCAGCAGCTTGAACAGCATCAGAGAACTTCCAATCAACTTCTAACTGTTCCATTACATGATCAAATTCTCCTGAACTATTTAATTTAGCTTTTACACCACCAACTTCTTTATGACCCATTTCAGGTTCGAATCCGTATTTTTCCATTAGTATAAGTGTTTCTTCTAAAGCAGTTCTTACAGAACCTTTAGTTCTTGTCCAATAATGTTCGTGTAAAACTTGAGATGTAGATAATTCATCAACATGGGCTATATTGTTAGGAGTCTTTACCCAAAATTCTAATTCCGTTGCAGATGTTATTACTACTTCGTCAATATCATTTGCAGTTATATCAAATGATTTTAAGGTTTCAGGATGAGATTTGAAAATATTCATAAGAGTATCTTTAAAAGTAGAAACTGCTGAAGTAAGTATATGTCTTGAATCAACAGCAAGGTTATCATGATATAGGAAACAAGGGATTCTTAATGTTCCAACAGGCTTGTCAGTTTCAGTATCTATAAAATCATAGTTATAATCAACAAACCATTTGCAGTTTAAATCAGTTACCATATCAACTTTTGCATTATCTAAAGTTGCAATACCAGGTAAAACTACAGAAGAACCATCTGTTTGAACAGCAACACCCTTTAAGAATGATTCCATATCCTCTAAAAATAATTTTACAGGAATTTTTTCATCAGTATCATTACCTGATAAATCAATACCTACAAAAGAAACAAATTTTATTTCAGGATGATTGTTTAGTATTTTTTTTAAGTCCTCAGCATTATGATTTTCTTTGGCAATAATATACAGTAAATTATTCATATGTTCGTTTATTACAGACAATACTGTAATAAAACATTCACATCCTTTCCTATAATGTCGAATAAAAATTAAAAAAGTAGAATTAACATTCGTATTTATCTATAAACAAATTCTATTATAAAATCAGTAATAATGTCAATAATTATATACGAAACCTTATATTCTTATGAATTTTAGTTGTGAAAAATTATTTTCATTAGTGAAAGTAATTTGATACTTTATTTTCTTAATATAATATAAATTAATTTTATGAATGAAATTTGAAAATGAGAAAATATGAAGTTATAACTTAAGTAAAAACTATTATAGATTTATTGGTAATAAAGTAATAAAATATTTATAGATAATCTAAAAGAAGATGGAGTGAGGACACTTTGGATATTAAAAATAGTCCTATAGGATTTTTCGATTCAGGAGTAGGCGGATTGAGTGTACTGAAAGAAGCAATTTCAATAATGCCAAATGAGAATTATATATATTTTGGAGATTCAAAAAATGCTCCTTATGGAACAAAAGAACTTGATGAAGTAAAGCATCTTACATTTAATGCAGTAGATTTTTTACGTGAAAAGAATGTAAAAGCGATTGTTGTAGCTTGCAATACTGCAACTAGTGCAGCAATTGAGGAGATTAGAAATAAACATAATGATATTCCGATTATAGGTATTGAGCCTGCGTTAAAACCAGCTGTTAAATTAAAGCGAAATGGAAAAATAATAATAATGGCTACACCTATGACTTTAAGAGAGAAAAAATTTAAGCAATTAATGGTTAAATATCAGGAAGGATCAAATATAGTTCCTATGCCTTGTGCAGGACTTGTTGAATTTATAGAAAATGGAATACTTGAAGGTGATGAATTAGAAAAGTACTTAAAAAATAAATTTGATATTTATTTTGATGATATAGCAGCAATAGTTTTAGGATGTACACACTATCCGTTTATCAAGGAAACTTTAGCAAAGGTTGTTGGTAGTGAAATTCCTTTAATTGATGGGGGAGCTGGAACATCTCATGAGCTTCAGAGAAAGCTTGAAGAGAAAGGGACTATTTCTAATTCAAAAAACATAGGTAATGTTGAAATTTATAATTCTACAAATGATATGAAAGTTATAGATTTCTGTTATAATCTAATTAATGTGTAGGATTCTGATTAAATTAGAATAATTAATCATATTTATTGAAATTGATTTTTATAATGTATAGAATAAATTTTAGATTAATATATTTTAATTCTGAATGTTCAGCAGAATTTTAGACAATACTAATATTTAAGAGTGATAGTTGAAGGGAGAAATTTAAAATGAAGAATCCAATTGTTACAATAACTATGGAAAATGGAGGCGTTATTAAGGCAGAATTATATCCAGAAGTTGCGCCTAACACAGTAAATAATTTTGTTGATTTAGTTAATAGAGGTTTTTATGATGGATTAATATTCCATAGAGTTATACCAGGATTTATGATCCAAGGTGGATGTCCAGAAGGTACAGGTACAGGCGGACCAGGATATTCTATAAAAGGTGAATTTACTTCTAATGGATTTAAGAATGACTTAAAACATTCAAAAGGAGTATTATCAATGGCTAGAGCTATGCATCCAGATTCAGCAGGAAGCCAATTCTTTATAATGGTAGCAGATGCACCACACTTAGATGGTCAATATGCATCATTTGGAAAAGTAATTGAAGGCATGGATGAAGCTGATAAAATTGTTAAATCAAAAAGAGATGTATATGACAGACCTTATGAAGATCAAGTGATTAAAACTATGACTGTTGATATGCAGGGTGAAAGTTTTAAAGAACCAGAAATAATAGAAGAATAATACTTGGAAATTGTAATACATAAGTAAATATAAAAGAATTAATGTATATTAAGATGTTAAAAAACATTTTAATATACATAATTTTTAATAAGGCCAAATGAAGAGAGGTGCTTAAAATGGCTATAAATTATAAGTGTATACTAGCATATGGTTTAAGTGATGAAGAACTTGATAAGATACAAAAAAGAAGACTAAAGGTAAAAGTAGTTGATGACAAAAATGCAGGATTAAGAATTATAGATTTACTTTGTAGTAATGATATGGAGGCTCCTTGTAATAAATTGCCTGAAAATGAAAAGGCACTTATTTTTAATGGATATAACGAAAAAGAACTTAGAGAAACTATTAAATTTATACGAAGATTCATAGAAGGCGGAGTATTAGCCGTTGTTACAGAGCAATCAAGTAAATGGACTTTTGATTATTTAATAGAACATCTAATAGAAGAGAGAGAAGCATATAAAGCACAACAAGGGGGGCAAAGTTAGCATGAGTCGTGTAGGAGAAAATATAAAAAAAGCAAGAGAGAAAAGTGGATTAACTGTTAAGGCATTAGCAAAAAAACTTGGAGTTGCTGAGAAATATTTAAATGAAGTTGAAATGGGAAGAAAAGTTGCACCAGAATCATTTATAGATAAGGCTGCAAAAGTATTAAAAGCAGATTTAAATGATATAAGCATGGTTGTTACTGATAATGATCTTATGGAAGAAAAGAAGATGTTTAAAGAACTCCCTAAAAGAAAAAATGATAGCAACGAAGTTTGGACAGATGCATTCTCGTCTGTACTTAGAAATGTTCCAATATATAATTATTCATTAACAAAGAATAATGGAAATAAAGAAATGCCAGTACACTCTAATAAGATAGAAGGATATCCTCAAGATAAAGTCTTTTATATTCAGATTGAAGATGATGAAATGATAGGATTTAGAATGTTAAAGGGTGATCTTGCATTTGCTCATATAGTTAAGGAATTGAGTAATAATGGATTTTTCTTAATTGAATATAACGGTAAAAGAAAGATAAGACAAGTTAAGATTTTAGGAAATTCAAAAGTACTTTTAGTTAGCAATAGTGGTAGTCTTCTTACAGAAACAATGGAAGTAAGAGATATAAATGTAATTGCTAAGTTAGAGAGAGTAGAAATAACATTGTAATGTTATATAACATAATAATTATTTTTAAAGCCAAAAAACGATATGTTTCATATTGATTTTTGGCTTTAATTTTAATTAAATTTGAAAATTTGACATTAATAGTATATATAAGGTACAATTTCAATAAGAAACTGTTGTCAGGGGAGGGGAAAGTCATAGTTAATTTAAAAGAACTTATTCTTAAAAGATTTTCTAATGGTCCGAAGACAAAAGTAATTGCTTTAATAACTGCAGTTGCATTATTAAGCATTACTTCAGTGACAGTAGCATTAACAAGAAAGACACTTACTATAAATGTAGACGGTAAAGAGCAGACATTTGTCACGTATAAAGGGACCGTTCAAGATGTGTTAAATGAACAAGGAATAAAAGTAGAAGAAAAAGATAGCATAAAACCAGCATTAAATGAAAAAGTTCAAGAAGATAGCATAATAACACTAAAAAAAGCTGTACCTATTAAAATTGTTTGTGGTAATTCAGAGGTACAGGTTAATACATCACAAGAAACAGTAAAAGATGTTTTAGAATCAGAATCAGATTTACTAAAAGATAATGGAATAAACTTTAGTGAAGGACTGGATGAAGTATCACCAAAGCTTGATTCAAAGGTTGAAGGAGATTTAACAATACAAGTTGTTAATGTTGAAAAACAAGAGAAAAAAGAAATGGAAACGATAGCATATGAAACAGTAGTTGAAAAAGATAGTAAACTAATGGCCGGAAATACAGAGGTTAAGACTCAAGGAAATAATGGTCAAAAAGAAGTGACATATGAAGTTGTGTATAAAGATGGTGTAGAAGCTAATCGTCAAGTAACAAGCACAAAGACTATTTCAGAGCCTACTACTCAAGTTGTAGTTCAAGGAACTGGAACTATACTTACAGCTAGTAGAGGTGATGGATCAGGAAAAAAATCTATAACTTGTTCAGCAACTGCATATAGTGGTGGTGGTGTAACATCATCAGGAAAAAGAACTTCAAGAGATGCTAGTGGAATAAGTACTATAGCAGTAGATCCAACAGTAATACCAATAGGATCAAAGGTATATGTAGATGGATATGGATATGCTATTGCAGCAGATACTGGTGGAGCTATAAAAGGTAATAAAGTAGATTTGTATTTTAATTCAGAAGGTGAATGTAGTAGTTGGGGTAGAAAACAGGTACAAGTAAAGATTATTGCATATCCTGGTGAATGGTAAAAGAGATAACTTAAAGTTATCTCTTTTTTTATACATTAATATCTCTTTTTTTTAGTATAAATATATATAGATATAATTCTAGGATGTGAGATAATATGGCCAATTTAGAACATAATGCTACGTCAAAAACAGATGCATCTATAGGACTTTTAGCCAATGTACCAAGGTCAATACTAAATAGAATATATGGAAAGCTAAATATTCAAACTTATGGAGAAGAGAAAATTGAATTAACTATTCTATATAGATATACATCACAGAGTGCGAAAGATTTAGTTGAAAGCTTAGGAGGAGAGTTTTATGATTTGAATTTTAATTTTGCGTTAGTATATTTACCGATAATAAAATTGAAGGATTTGGCAACTAGTTCGGAAATACAGTATATGGAACTACCAAAAGGTCTGATTGAATCTGACTTGGAAAGCAATAGAGAAGCATGCGTTTTACAAACATATTCAAGTTATAATATTTCTGGAAAGGGTGTCATAGTAGGTTTTATAGACTCAGGAATTGATTATATGCATCCTGCATTTATGGATGAAAAAGGAAATACAAGAATTGAGTATATTTATGATTTGAGTGATGGGAACAAGACTTATGATAAAAATGAAATTGACAGAGCAATTAAATCTGAAAATCCATATAGCATAGTGCCACAACAGGATTTAACTGGACACGGTACTCATGTTGCTGGAGAAGCATGTGGAGGTGGTAAAATACCTGCAAGATATAGAGGTGTAGCACCAGAGTCATCTATAATAATGGTCAAGGGTAGTAGAGGAAAATGGGTATTAAGTTCTCAAATAATGGTTGGACTTAAATTTTTGCTAGATAAAAGCAAGGAATTAGATATGCCTATAGTTGTTAATATAAGCTTAAGTACCAATGATGGAGCACATAATGGAACGAGTTTACTTGAACAATATATAAGTGCTATAGCTAACTTAGAACGAGTTACAATTGTTATTGCAGCAGGAAATGAGGGAGATGCAGGACATCATGCTGGCGGTGAATTTCAAAAGATTCAAAGTAGATCATTTACTGTAGCAAGTGATGAATCGATGATAGTTATAAATATATACAAATCAATACTTCCTGATATAACAATTAATATAATAGGGCCAACAGGACAACAAAGTGGTTATATTAAGATATCTCAAGGATATTTTAATGGAAATATTGGTAGAGATAGATTTGATATATATGTTTCAGGACCTAAGCCATTTGGACTAGAAAGTGAAATTCAAATAATAATAACATCAATATCATCGGATTATTTAATACCAGGAACATGGAGTATAGAACTTGATGTTATAAATGACTATAAAGGATCGTATTCTATTTGGCTTCCAATATCAGAAGGGCTTAACTCGGAAACTAAATTTTTGGATTCAAATCAGTTTAATACTTTAGGAATACCGGCTACTGTTAGGAATATAATTGCAGTTGGAAGTTATAATGGAAGAACAAATACATTATCTTCGTATAGTGGAAGAGGAGAACAAGTATCATGTACTCAACTTATTAGACCAGATATTGTAGCACCTGGAGAGAATGTTATAGGTCCATTACCTGGTGGTGGGTATGATACTAAGACAGGAACTTCTATGGCAACTCCAATAGTTGCTGGAATTTGTGCACTTTTTAATGAATGGGGCATAATAAAAGGAAATGATCCTTATTTATTTGGCCAGAGATTAAAATATTATCTGGTAAAAGGAGCACAGAGGAGTAGGTCGGATATAAGTTATCCTAATCCATCATGGGGATATGGAACAATTTGTGCAAATGAGAGTTTTTTTATTCTTGAAAATGATTTAAATATACTAATGTCTAGAAATTTAAATAGGGATAATGAACTTGGTATAGAAAGTAGTAGTAATAATTACATGGAAACAAATGATGTTGCTAAAAATGTTTCAGCGGCAATAAATGTATTAAATAACGCTGTGAAAAATGAAAATATTGATCCGGATGAGATTATTGGATTAATTGTACAATATTATACAGAAGAAGACTTGGTTGAAATAAATAAGTTGCCTAATACATCAGCAATATCTATATCAGAGTCATATGCAGTTGTTAGAATTCCTATTAAAGAAGCTTCTAAGCTTATTCCTTATGTTAAAGAAATTCCAAACATATATAATGTAAATCTTTATACATTATCATCATTATCTCCAGTTGAAGCAAGTGGTGTATCATTATTTAGCAATAATCCATATTTATTATTAGATGGTACAGATGTAATAGTAGGAATACTAGATAGTGGTATTGATTATTTAAATAAAGAATTTATGAGAGAAGATGATACCACAAGAATATTAAGAATATGGGATCAAACTATAGAAGGAGATAAACCTGTTGAAAATTTAAAATTAGGAACAGAATATACGGAGAGTCAAATTAATGAAGCAATAAAAATATCCAAGGAAGGTGGAGATCCATACAGCATAGTACCTTCAAAAGATGAAATAGGACATGGGACAATGAGTGCAGGAGTTATTGGCGGAAGAGGAATTAATCCAGATTTACTTGGAGCTGCACCCAACTGTAATTTTGTTGTTGTGAAAATTAAGCCAGTAGGAGATTTTGTATTGAAATATGGAGGGGTTTCAACAGATAAGATAGCATATGGGAATATTGAGTTAATACTAGCAATAAGGTACCTAAGAATAATATCATCTAAGTTAAAAAAACCAATGGTGATTTATTTTCCTTTTGGAACTAATACTGGTGCTCATGATGGAACTGATGATATGGAAGGTGTTTTAGAAGTTCAAGGTAGAAGAAATGGTATAGTTGCAGTTGTTGGAACTGGAAATCAAGGTGATACTCAAACTCATATCGAAGGAAAATTTGAGCAAGATGAAAAAATGAAAACAATAAGAATAAAAATAGGAAAAAATCAAAAAGATTTAAATTTTCAAATTTATTGTCAGAAGCCAGATAAAGTAGAAGTTGGAATAGTATCACCATCAGGAGAAATTTTAGATAAACTGGATATAAAATTTAGAAAAATAGAAGATTATAAATTTATATATGAAGGCACAAGTGTAACAATAGTCTATTTATATCCAGATGAGTATAACGCAGATGAAACAATTATAATTAAATTTAAGGACATAAGAGAGGGAATATGGCAAATAAGGTTGTATGGCGAGAAAATAGTTGATGGGAGATATTGGGCTTGGCTTCCTCAACGGGAACTTTTAGATAGTGATACGCGTTTTTTTGATCCAACGGAA
Organism: Clostridium butyricum; assembly: GCF_006742065.1. Classification (NCBI taxonomy): domain Bacteria; kingdom Bacillati; phylum Bacillota; class Clostridia; order Eubacteriales; family Clostridiaceae; genus Clostridium; species Clostridium butyricum. The sequence continues at coordinate 67,451 of NZ_AP019716.1, forward strand.
AGAACTACTTTAACTGTGCCTGCAACAGGAAGAGGAGTTTTAGCTACAGCTTATTATAATCAGGATTTAAATTCAACTGTATCTAAATCTGGAAGAGGATATACGAGAGATGGTAGGATAAAACCTGATATAGCAGCAGGTGGAGTAAATGCAATTGTTCCAAAACCTGGAGGAGGAACAACAGTAGCAACAGGGTCATCTGTAGCTACATCTGTACTTGCAGGATGCTGTGCATTAATTCTTCAATGGGCAATTATTAATGGCAATGATCCAGAGGTCAGAGCAAGAAAACTCATAAGTTATGTTGTTAGAGGAGCTAAGATGAGACAAGGTGATATATATCCCAATATTGACTGGGGATATGGAATGCTAGATATGAAAAATATTTTCGACAGTTTTAGAAGTCAAAAACAATTAAAAGAAATAAGAGACAGTATAGATAAAGATGGAAATCCTAAATATATTGAATTTTCAATAATTAGAAAAAGGGTAATTAATAAATTATACGATGAATTTACAAAAAACAATTTATTTTTCAGGATTCCTAGATAGTATTGCTGTAACCAATTAAAGATTATATTCATATAATATTTGAGGAAAAATTTTTAGGAGAATTGTATGGCTGATATTGGTAAATTAAAGGTTCAATGTTTTATAGGAAATGATTACGTTCCTGTTGATAGATGTAAAATTAAAATTAAGGGCAAAGGAGATTTTGCTACAACAAATGAAATAAATTTAGATACAGATTCAGCAGGATTAACGCAAGAAATAGAAGTAGATGCACCACCAATAGAATATTCATTAGATGAAAATAGTAATAAAACACCATATAGTTTATATGATATTATAGTTGAAAGAGAAGGTTTTGATCCAATTGCAATCAGGGGATGTCAAGTATTTCCAGAAGAAGTTGCATATCAGGTATGTAATTTAAAGGAACAATCCAAAACTAGAAGTATGAGGCAAGAAATTATAAATATATTACCTAATACATTAAATGGGGATTATCCACCCAAAATACCGGAAGAAGTTGATAAGCCACTACCACCACCAACATCTGGTGTAGTGTTAGCAAAACCTGTAGTTCCTGAATTTATTATAGTACATCAAGGAAGTCCAAATGATTCTTCGGCTCCTAATTATAAGGTTCCATTTAAGGACTATATTAAAAATGTTGCATCATGTGAAATATATTCAACATGGCCTGAAACAACAATAAGAGCTAATATATTTTGCATAGTATCATTTACACTTAATAGGATTTATACAGAGTGGTATAGATCAAAAGGTAAGAATTTTCAAATTACAAGTTCAACAGCTTATGATCATGCATTTAATTATGGAAGAAACATTTATGATAGTATAAGTGTAATTGTAGATGAGATATTTTCTACTTATGTACGAAGAGTTGGTAAAAAGCAACCACTTTTAACACAATATTGTGATGGAAAAAGTGTTAAATGTCCAGAATGGTTAAGTCAATGGGGAAGCAAGTATTTAGGTGATCAAGGTAAACTTCCATATGAAATATTACAGCATTATTATGGATATGATATAGAGCTTGTTACAGCTGATAAGATTGAAGGAATCCCAGAATCATATCCAGGATATGATTTAACTGTAGGATCATCAGGAGAGCCTGTGAGAACTATACAGGAACAATTAAATAGAATAGCTCAGAACTATCCTTTAATACCTAAGCTTCCACAAGATGGTCAATATACAGATAAGGTTGCTGAGTCGGTAAAGGTATTTCAAGGCGTATTTAGTCTTCCACAGACTGGTGTTGTTGATTATGCTACATGGTATAAGATATCAGATGTGTATGTTGGTGTAAGTAAGATTGCAGAACTTAGAAGTAGTTGTGATAAAACTTTATTTGTTCCACCAGTAATGCCTAATATAGGTGACGAAAGAGAAATACCTAAATTTTATTATTAATAAATAGATATGTATTTTATGTGATTATGATAATTAGAATGAAGGTTAGCATGAACGCTATAAGAAGGAGTTTAATAATTATTAAACTCCTTCTAAATTAAAATTAGGTGTATATACATCCGTATTAGCACCTTCTTCTTGAATAAAGCCATTCTTAACTCCAAGTTCAGCAGCGTAATTAACTAAACTATCATAATGTTTAGGATTAAGCTTCTTATTTATTTCAGGATATTTACAGGCATCGAACATTGGTACATACTGATTCATTATACTTATAAAAATATTATCGCCATATCTGTTATATAGAAGATCAATAATTTTTTTAGAGTCAAATAATAAACCAGGAAGCATTAAATGCCTTACAATCACACCTTTTATAATACGCCCAGTATCATCAAAGGTAGGAATTCCTGTTTGTTTTATCATTTCATCAATTACTTTAACTGCATTTTCAGCATAATTTTTAGCACTAGAATATTTAATAGCATATTTATCGTTAAAATATTTAAAATCAGGAAGGTATACATCTATATATCCCTTTAGAGATTGTATTGTTTCTAATGAATCATAGCTGTTGGTATTATAAAGTATTGGTAGTGAAAGACCATTACTTTTTGCAATATCAATAGCTTTAATTATTTGTGGAACATAATGTGTTGGCGTAACTAAATTTATGTTATTAGCACCTTGTGATTGAAGCTCTAAAAATATTTCGGATAGCCTTTCAATAGAAACTAATTTTCCTATTACTGATGAATCGCAATTATTTTTGCTTTTGCCATTGTTCTGACTTATATTATAATTTTGGCAGAACACACATTCAAAATTACAATGAGAAAAGAAAACAGTCCCTGAACCTTTTCCCATTGAAATTGGAGGCTCTTCCCAAGGATGAAGGAAAGCTTTCGCAATCATAACCTTATCAGAAGCCTTACAAAAACCAGTCATGTGATTATTTCTATTAACTTTGCAATTTCTAATACAAAGTGTACATTCATTTAACATATCTAAAGAGTTCATATTATATCTCAATCCTTAAATAACTTATTAAAAAACCTAAACATTACTTTTTCTATTTATTGTAATGTTTATATAGATTTTCAATAAAAGTATATCATAATAATTTAAAATTCGTTTACTTAGATAGGATTTTTTTATTTTTCCAATAATAAAATATACATTGAGAAATAAATAATAAGCTTAACAATCCAAATAGAGGGTAAAGCTTTGTTATTAAGTTTCCGAATCCAAATTGAGATATTACAAGAGCAATTGTAATTACTATAAAAATTGATTTTTTAAATTTAATATTGAAACTTTGCTCCAGTGTTTTACATATAGAATAGATATCAGAGACTTCAGTTGAAAACATTTCTAGCCATATTATCATTAGTAAAACTGCTTGAATTATATTTCCAAAACGATTTGCAACAAAAAGTAAAGGAATTTCATATTTATATATATAAGGTTGATTCACAGTTAATAAAAGATTTATCATTGAACATAAAAGAGTAAGACCAACTGCACCAATTAGTATGCCAAGGAACATTATTTTTGGCTTTTTTATTTGATTACTAAGAGGTACAATGACTCCTGATGCTGATAATGTGTTATAACCAGCATAAAGCAGAGTAGAAAGAAATATACCGCTTCTTTTAGGCTCAAAACTTAAAATGTTATTCATTGAAACCGTATCTTTAGAAAAACAGAAATAAAGTATTGTTATGAGTGTTATTGTAGTTACAAGTCCTGGAACAATAAAAGAATTTACTTCAATTAATCCATCGGTACCTTTAAGTAGAAAGAATAATGATATACAAATCATTATTAAGGAGCCAATAATTCTTGGTATACCAAAGAATTGTTCTATAAGAGCTCCACTTCCAGCAAGAATTATGGATGCACTTGAAATTAGAAATAAAGTAGTGATAAATCCTGTAAGTTTACCTACTAAGTTAGGACTTATTAAATTAATAACATCACTATATGAATCTAATTTATGGTGAATGCTTATTTTAGAAATAATTGAACCCATTATTATATAAAAAATACCGCATCCCATAATTCCAATAAAACTTTTTATTCCATACTGAGTAAAAAATTGAGTTATTTCCTTTCCTGAAGCAAGTCCAGCACCTACAATCGTTCCTATAAATACTGTGGCAACTTGAAAAATTAGTTTTAAATTTTCTTTCAATTAAATTCTCCCCCAAAATTATTCCTGTTAATAATATATATAGTTTACTTTTGAATTATTCTATAAATAATTTAGAATAGTAGTAAAAACATATTATATAGTAAAATAAAATTACAATAGTATCATAAAAGTAAATTAGTAAGATTTAATCATGTATATATGCAATATCTTGCAATATATAAATTTAATATGGATGTGATACAATATAATAAACTATTAAAATAGTTAATTATTTAATCTCAAGGAATTGAGATAGGAGGCAATATGAATAATTTATGGAATGGAAAAAGATATAATAGTCTTAACTATTTTTTAAGAAATAAATTTGGTGAAAAAGTTTTTAAGATATCATTGGATGGAGGATTTTCATGTCCTAATAGAGATGGAAAAGCTGGACGTGGAGGATGTACGTTTTGCAGTGCAAGAGGATCTGGAGATTTTGCTGGAGACAGGATTATGTCCATCTCAAATCAATTTGATGATGTGAAAGAAATGATGGCACATAAGTGGAAAAGTGGAAAATATATAGCGTATTTTCAAGCTTATACAAATACATATGCACCAGTTGAAGAATTAAAAAGAAAATATGAAGAGGCTATAAACAAAGATGGAGTTGTAGGTCTTGCAATAGCTACTAGACCAGATTGTTTAGGAGAAGATGTTCTAGACTTATTAGAGGAAATAAATAAAAAAATATATGTATGGGTAGAGCTTGGTTTACAGACATCTAATGATGGTACAGCTAGAAAAATAAACAGAGGATATACTCTAGAGGTTTTTGATGAAGCTATGAAAAATTTAAAATCAAGAAATATAGATACTGTAGTTCATGCTATTTTTGGTCTTCCAGGAGAGACGAAAGAAGATATGTTTAACACAGTAGAACATATAGCACATAGTGGTGCAATGGGAATAAAGATACATCTTCTTCATTTAATGAAAAATACAAAATTGGTAGAGGATTATGAAAAAGGCGAGTTAAAGTTTTTATCTCAAGAAGATTATATAGATATAATTACTAGAAGTGTCTCTATGCTCCCAAAAGAAATGGTAGTTCATAGATTAACAGGGGATGCACCAAGAAATGAACTTATAGGACCTATGTGGAGTTTGAAAAAATGGGAAGTTTTAAATGCTATAGATAAGGCTTTTGAAGATAATGATCTATGGCAAGGAAAAAACTATAGGGAAATATAAGTTTAGATTATGAAAGTATATTTAATAGAATAGGAGTTTATAGTAATGAAGATAGATATAATAATATCAGCAGATGATATAATTGAGAGCAAATTAGAAAATAAAATAGCCGTAGTAATAGATATGTTTAGAGCTACTTCAGTAATAGTAACTGCATTAAACAATGGATGTGAAGAAGTTATTCCATTTTTAACTATAGAAGAAACATTAGAAAGTTCAGAAGAATTAAACAGGGAAGAATATATGTTAGGTGGAGAAAGAAGAGCTGTAAAAATTGATGGATTTGATTTATCTAATTCACCATTGGAATACACAAAAGAAGTTGTTGAAGATAAGAAGGTGTTAATTACAACAACTAATGGAACAAGAACATTAACAAAATCTAATAGTGCAAAAAGAATTATTATTGCAGCAATGATTAATGCAAAAGCAGTAGCAGATAAATTATTAGAAATAAATGAAGATGTTGTGATAATAAATGCAGGAACAAATGGAAATTTTTCTATGGATGATTATATTTGTTCAGGATACATAATAAATGAGATGCTAAAAGTAGATAATAATATAGAACTTACAGATATATCTAAAACAGCTAATATGATTTATGAAAACAATAGCGATATTATAAGTTATGTTAAAGAAGCGACTCACTATTCAGTTATGAAATCATTAGAACTAGATAATGATATAGAATACTGTATGAAGAAGAGTATAGTTAATAATGTTCCTGAATATAAGGATGGTAAAATAGTAAATATGTAAGATTTAAAATAGGAACTATTATTTTTTTGTTCCTATTTTAAATTTATTGAACTATATATTTTTGAAAATATAGTATACAATAATGAATTTTTATTATAATCCATTGGAGGAATATTTGGAAATAACGTAACCATTCGATATAAGTAAACTGAGAATATTATTAAGAAGATAAAAATTAAAAATAAGGTTTCTTTTTTGTGATTGTTGAATAAGGGTTTTTTTCCTACTATTATAAAAAGTACAACAGGGGGAATAAACCAAAAGAGGGGATTATAATTCCATGCATCCAGAAATCTAAAATGTAATAAAGACCAGTAAGCTCTAGTCATACCACATGCTGGACATGGAAATCCAGTGATTAATTTTATTAGACAAGTAAATTTAGTAAGTATTAAAAATATAAGTAAAATGAAGATGACATCATATTTTTTTATAAAATCTTTTAAATTTTTCATTTTAAATTTTCACCTATGAAGTAAGTTGTTTAAACTTAATAAATAAATGTGATTTATTTATTATTTAAACAACTTATTGTTTTATTTAATAGTGTATCTGATTAATAATTTTCGGCAAGTAAGTTAAAATTCTTAATTATAAGATATAATCCTATGAATTGTCCTATTCCGCATAAAAATGAACCAAATAACATCCATAATAATATTGAAGAGCCACTTTCAGGTATTAAGATACCACGTGAATTACCAGCTCTTTGCATTTTATCTCCTAAATTATAATACCAAAAGAATGTATAAATACCGCAAGTAATAATTGAAAGTATTATTACTATAAAAAAGTTTGGAAGTGGTTTATTATCATCTTTGCACATTATATTAAGATCTTCAGTAAATTGATACCAGAAGAATAAGCTATAAATTCCAAATGTTATAATGCTTAATAATAAAAACATCCAAAAATTTCGTTGTTTAATCATTTGATTGCTTCCCCCTTATATAAAAATAAAATAACACCAAACAGTTTACTATAATTAAACATAGCAGTAAACAATTATATTGGAATTTTATTTAATAATTGGCAAATAAAAAAGTAGATACTATTTTAAACCACTTACTATATAGCTGATAGGTTCAAAATAATATCTACATTTAAATATTAAATTTCATTTTCTTCTTTATGCTTTTTTATAAGTTCATTAATTATATAAGAACAATTTGCACCTTTACAAGAGCCTTTACCAGCACCAGTAATTTCTTTTACTTCTTCAAAAGTTGAAGCACCGTTTTTTATAGCTTCTTTTATTTTTGCTCTGCTAATAGCTCTACAGCGGCAAGTTTTTGTTAATTTATCTAAAACAACTTCGTTTAAATTATTATCCATATTTCTCTCCTAAAAATGTATTTTAGATAATTAAAACATTATATAAAAATATGGTCAATGGTATTTTAATGAATATTATTTAAGGGTATCCAAATTTTGGTGTAAAAAAAGGAATAATATAAGAAATAACTCCATTATATAACTGGATTTGAAAAACTGACTTGTGTATAATACTATTAAAATAGAGGTGAAGTTAATGGTTAAAATATTAGTAGTAGAAGATAATATAGAAATAAGTAAGAATATAGAAGAATATTTTAAAAAAGAATTTGAAATAACTGCAGTTTACAATGGTGCTGATGCTCTTGATAATTTACAAATATATAATTATGATGTTGTCATTTTAGATTTGATGCTTCCAGAGGTAGGTGGTATGACTGTATTAAAATATATATCAGATAAATGCCTAAATACAGGGGTAATAATATTAACTGCCAAAGAAGAACTTGGAGATAAATTGAAAGCATTTAATTTAGGTGCAAATGATTATTTAACAAAACCATTTTTTATGGAAGAATTAAAAGCACGTATAAATGCAATATTAAAAAGTATGGGTAAGGTAAAAACAGCTAACATACTAGAATTTAAAGATTTGAAAATAGACATGAAGACTAAAAAGATATTTATTGAAGATAATGAAATTGAATTAAATGAAAAGTTATATAAGCTTTTAGAATATTTAGTATTAAATAAAGGGGTGCTACTCTTTAAAGAACAGATATTTGATAACATTTGTGGATATAATAGCGATGCGGCAACAGAAATAATAGAAGTTTATATAAGCAGACTTAGAAAACAGTTAAATTCTTTTGGATATGGTAAATATCTTGTAACTAAAAGAGGTATGGGATATATATTAGATGAAAGTGCAGATGATTAAAAATATGAAGAAGGATCTGTTTTCTAGAACAAGAAGAAATATTACAGCTATTAGTATTACAATTGTTTTCTTATGTTTGATAGTATTTTCAGCAATAACACAGATTTTTTATTACTCCAGGGTATTAAGAAATGTTGATATTCAGTTAATGGAACAGAAAAAGCTATTAAGTGGAGATGTATTTAATGGTGGAGATGGATATAGTACGCAAAAGAATACACATATTCCTGAAAATTTTAAGGGGAAACCAGAAGATAAGGCCATGAGAGTTCCTCCTAACTTAATTGTTATATTATATAAAGATAATGAATTTCAAGCTATGAGTAATAATTTATATTTTTCAGAAAATAATCTTCCTAAATTCCCTAAAAATTCAGAGGATAAGATAGTTTCATTAGAAATTAATGGATATAAATTTAGAGGGATAAGTGTTAAGCAAGAAAATAAAGAGTTTCAAATTTTTTCCAACATTGATGCAGAGATAGGATCTATGTATAGATTGGCAACATCTATTTTATTTGGATTAATAATTTTAGTAGTAATTGCTTTAGCTATGTCTGCATATCTAGCATCAAGGGTTATAAAGCCAGTAAGAGAAGCTTATGATAAGCAAGTATATTTTGTTCAAGATGCATCACATGAAATGAGAACTCCCCTTGCTGTAATAAAAGGAAAGCTTGAACTTTTAGCAAATGCTTCAGGAGATAGAATAGATGATCATTTTGAGCATATATCAAAGATAATGAGTGAAATAAGAGGTCTTGAAAAGCTGAATAGTGATTTACTCTTATTATCAAAAGAAGATTTAAGTTTAGGAGATAATATTGGAGAATTTGATTTAAATGATTTTATTGATGAAATAAGTGAATTCTATACTGATTTAGCAGAAATAAAGGAAAAAAAATTTAGCATTATAAGGCCAGAAGAAAGTACAAAGGTACAGTGGGATTATACTAAAATTAAAAGAGTATTAACTATATTACTTGAAAATGCATTTAAATATACTGATGAAAATGGAGAAATTATATTAAAAATTGAGATAATAAAAAAATACATTAGAATAAGTGTCAAGGATAATGGAATAGGAATTACGGAAGAAGATAAATCTAGAATATTCGATAGATTTTATAGAAGCGAATTTGTAAGGGGACAGAATATTGGAGGTACTGGAATTGGATTAAGTCTATTAAAATCAATTTCAAAGAGCTTTGATATAAAGATAAAAGTTAATTCAGAATATGGAGTTGGATCTGAATTTATATTAGACATTCCAAAGGTTACAAAATAATATTTATATTTAAAAGAAGGCGTTGGTATAACAGTGTAAACACTGATATTCCAACGCCTGTTAAATTTAAGTTTAATGTTAAGCTAACGTTAAGGTTGCTTGATTATACTATGTATAGTGAGGAACGGAGGTGTAGATATGGCAGAAGATACAAAGTTTAGACATGAGTTAAAACATTATATAAATTACTCAGATTATCTAGCTATAAAAAGTAGAATAAGAACAATAATGCATATAGACAGAAACGCAAACTCAAACAATGAATATAGGATAAGAAGTTTATATTTTGATAATGTTTATGATAAAGCATTAATGGAAAAGGTTATTGGAATTCCTGAAAGAGATAAATTTCGTATTAGATTTTATAATGACAATCATGAATTTATAAGATTAGAAAAAAAATCAAAGATACGAGGTTTATGTCTTAAAGATAGTGAGCGAATTACTAAAGAAGAGTGTTTAAAAATTATTAATGGTGATATTGAGTTTTTAAAAGAGTCTGGAAAAAAACTTTTTATAGATTTATATGCTCAAATGAAGGGAAATCTACTAAAACCAAAGACAATTGTAGATTATACAAGAGAAGCATACATATATCCTATAGGAAATGTGCGTATAACTTTTGATAAATCAATAAGAACAGGATTAAATTGCATAAATATGTTTGATGATAATCTACCAACAATAGAAACTGTTAATCATAAATTTATTGTATTAGAGGTTAAATTTGATGAATTTATGCCACAGGTAATACATGATATTGTTCAAGTAAATGAACGAAGAGCTACTTCAGTATCAAAATATGAAGCGGCAAGAATTTATGGATAAGAAACAATATTAATGGTAGTAGATTAGTTTAATTGATAATAAATTAAAGATTAATTATAAAAAAATAAAATTGAGATAATGAAAATCAGGAGGAACAAAAAATGAATTCTACAACAGTAAATTTTAGTGACATTTTCAAGTCAAGTTTCGTAGAGAAAATGGCTTCAGTACAAATTTTAGATGTATTTATAGCGTTAGCTTTAGCTTTTGTAATAGGTTTATTCATAATGCAGGTTTACAAAAAGACATTTAAGGGAGTAATGTATTCAGAAAGTTTTGCAATATCACTTATAGCACTTTGTTTAATTACAACATTAATTATATTAGCGGTAACATCTAATGTAGTATTATCACTTGGTATGGTTGGTGCTCTTTCTATAGTACGTTTTAGAAGTGCGATTAAAGAGCCCATTGACATAGCGTATTTATTTTGGACAATTAGTGTAGGTATAGTAATTGGTGCTGGACTTATTCCTTTAGCAGTTATTAGTTCTGTATTTATAGGATTAGTGATGGTGTTATTTGTAAATAGAAAAACAACAAATAATCCATATATTTTAGTTATAAATTGTGAAAATGATTATTCAGAAAATGATGCATTAAAATTATTATCAAAAAGTGTACAAAAGTATAATGTTAAGTCAAAAACTGTATCACCAGTAAATGGCATAGAAATGACAGTTGAAATTGGATTAAAGAAAAATACTACAGGATTTGTAAATGAAATATCGAAGGTAGATGGAGTTTCAAATGTTGTATTAGTAAGTTACAATGGAGATTATATGTCTTAAGTGATAAGTGATAAGTGAGAACCCAAATTTTACATTTGGTTGTTCGAACTTAGTTAACTAGCGTTAGCTGGTTAACTTCCTTATAAGAAGAATATTTGGCGAATCTAACTTACTCCACAAGACTATAAAAAACCTAGCTAGCTGTATGCCGGTTGGGTTTTTATTATAGATTTATCAAAGAAGGTGAAAAGCGTGATAAAAGAAAAATACCAATGGTATATATCCATAATTACTATTGTTTTATCCATAATTTTAGTATTTACAATAAGCAGTTTTTCAGGGAAAATTAATTCTAAAAGTGATAAAACAAAAACGTTAGCAACAGTTTTAGACAAGGAAAGAATAACTGATATAAATATAGATATTGATGAATCAGACTGGCAGTGGCTTATGGATAATGCTTCTAATGAAGAATACAAAAGCTGTAATGTAACTATAAATGGAGAGACTTATTATAATGTAGGAATAAGACCAAAAGGTAACTCAAGTCTTTCTAGTGTTGTATCATCTGAAGAGACTGATAGATATAGTTTTAAAATAAAATTTGATAAATATGTTGATGGTCAAACATACAATGGAATGGAAAGCATAGTTCTTAATAATATGATTGAAGATAACACATATATGAAAGAGTATATATCCTATGATTTATATGATTTTATGGGTATAGCAGTTCCAGAAATGTCCTATAGCAATATTAAAGTAAACAATGAAAATTGGGGATTTTACCTTGCCATTGAAGTGATAGATGAGCGATATCTTGAAAATAATTTTGGAACTACAGAAGGAAATCTTTATAAACCTGAAACTATGGGAATGGGTGGAGGAAACAACGCTAAAGGTGGTGGTGGAAATCCACCAGCAATGGGTAATGGAAATCCGCCCGATATGAATGGTGGTAATAGAAATAATGGAATGCAGAATCCACCAGATGTGAAAAGCGGAGAACAGAACATGGAAAATCAGCCTCCAATGGATGGAGAGTCTACTGGTGGACAAGATAATAATATGGCACCAGCAGGAAATGATATGAATCAAGAAAAAAATAATAATGCAGGTGCAAATCAAGGAAATGCAAATAAGGGACAAATGGGAGGACCAAATTCGAATAAAAATGTTGAGGGAGCTGATTTTGTATATATAGATGATGAAGTAAGTAGTTATTCAATAGTTAGAGATAGTGCTGTATTCAAAAGAACCACTGATAAAGATTTTGAAAAAGTTATAAATATGTACAAAAACTTAAATGATGGAACAAATTTAGAAGAGGTATTAGATGTTAAGGAAGTTCTTAAATATTTTGCAGTAAATACATATCTAGTTAATCTTGATAGTTATTCTGGAGCGATGTATCATAACTACTATCTTTATGAGAATAATGGTGTGTGTCAGATACTTCCTTGGGATTTAAATCTTTCATTTGGAGGATTCTCAGGAATGGGAGCAAACGGAGGTAATTCAGGATCAGGAACATCAACTATAATAAATTTTCCTATCGACAATCCTGTATCAGGAACATTAGAAAATATGCCATTGATAGGTAAGTTGTTAGAGGTTGATGAGTATAGAGAATTATATCACAGTTACCTAAAAGAAATAGCTGATGAATATTTCAACAATGGATATTATGCTGAACTTGTAGATAATCTTGATAGTCTTATTAAAGATTATGTAAAGGAAGATCCAACAGCGTTTTGCACATATGAGCAATATGAAGCATCGATACCAGAAATGATTACATTTGGAGAAGATAGAACAAAGAGTATTTTAGCTCAGTTAAATGGTGAACAGTCTTCAACAACTTATGGAAATATTGAATCAACAATAAATACATCAGCATTATCATCTAAGATTGGCGGTGGAAAAGGTCATGGAGAAAAAAGGTCTGAAAAGGTATCAGAGAATAATGATATACAAAATAACAACTTAGAAATGAATAATTATGCAGTTAATGAGGAAAAGGATAATAATGTTGATAAGAAAGAAAATACTAATCAGCATAATATAAATAATCAAAATCAAGGACATCCAGGTATGGAACAGAGTGCTTCAAAGATGAAAGAGTATTTATTTACTGGAGGATTATTTTTTATTGTTGTAATTTCAGTGTTTTGTGTAAATAAATTTAAAAGAAGAAAAATTTAGATGAATAAAATAGGATTTTTGTGAGATAATATTAATGTGATAATTACACAATAAATTCTACAAAAAATATCGTAATGCCTTAAGTTTATAGGGATTACGATATTTTTTATTTTAAATTTGAAAAGCTAAAATAATTCCCATAAAAAAAGTTGTTATATATAGGAAAATCCAAGATATAAATCCATATATAGTCCATGAAAGTATTTTACGTGAATTAGCTTTGTTTTTAGAATTCATTATAAAAAACATGCAAACCCCAACAATAGGAAAAACAAGAGCTATAAGTTTAGAACCAAATGAGAGTTTAAAATATTCACTATTAATCATTCCGCAATGAGGACATATATTGGTATTTTTGGAAATTTCATTTTCACAATATTTGCAAATCAAAAAATCACTCCTGCTTAATAAATTTTATTAAAAAAGGGATAAATATACTTAAATTATAACATTACTTTAGAGGATAAAATTATTACCATAATGAAAAGAAAAATTTACGAAAAATGTAAAATCATTAATTGACATTTAAAAATCCTTACTATATAATAATTACAATAAAAGACTATGATTAGGAAAAGTATCTTAGAACTTATTTTTAGAGAGTAGCTGTTTGGTGCAAAGCTATAATAAATCTTAGAGAAAATCACCTAGGAGTTTGAGGCTGAAAGGCATATATTATTTATGTTTATTAAGTTATCACGTAAGAGCCTGCGTTAAAGGATAGAGTATGTATGTACTTGAAATTAAGCATTTAGTTTTAGATTGAATGTTCACCTTAGGTGGTTTGCGAATTTTACTTCGTCCTGTAGGATGGAGTTTTTTTACGTTTAAAATACTTTTAAGGGCATATAATAATGATTAAATGTTCAATGAGAGTTAATTATTGTTTTTTAGCATGATAAGCATATATACATTACATAAAATGAAAGGGGAAAATTCAATGTACAATAAAGTAGATGCCTCAAAAGGCAATGTAAATATGGAAAAAGATATTGCGAAGCTTTGGAAAGAAAAAGATGTTATTCAAAAAAGTTTTGATTCTAATAAGGACGGAGAACATTTTACTTTCTTTGATGGACCACCAACAGCTAATGGTAAGCCACACGTGGGACATATCTTAACAAGAGTTATGAAAGACATAATTCCAAGATATAAAGTAATGCAAGGATATCAAGTTTTAAGAAAGGCTGGATGGGATACTCATGGTCTTCCAGTTGAGCTTGAAATAGAAAAGAAACTTGGCATTTCAGGTAAAGAACAAATAGAAGATTACGGAGTAGAAAAATTTATTACAGAATGTAAGGATAGTGTATTCTCATATGTAAGTCTTTGGGAAAAAATGTCTGAACAAATTGGATATTGGGTTGATATGGATGATCCATATGTAACATATCACAATAACTATATTGAATCTGAATGGTGGGCTTTAAAGAAATTATGGGATAAAGGATTATTATATAAAGGTCATAAGGTAATGCCTTACTGCCCAAGATGTGGAACTGCTCTTTCATCTCATGAAGTAGCTCAAGGATATAAAGATGTTAAAGATTTAACTGCTACAGCTAAATTTAAAGTTGTAGGAGAAGAAAATAAATATATATTAGCATGGACAACAACTCCTTGGACATTACCATCTAACTTAGCATTATGTATAAACAAAGCATATACTTACTGTGAAGTTAAGGTTGAAGATGAAACATATATCTTAGCAAAAGACTTAGTAGAAAAAGTTTTAGGTGAAAGAGAATATGAAATCATAAAAGAATTCAAGGGTGAAGAATTATTAGGTGTTAAATACGAACAATTATTACCTTTTGCAAAAGTTGAAGGTAAGGCTTTTGAAGTAATTCACGGAGACTATGTTACATTAACAGATGGTACTGGTATAGTACATATAGCGCCAGCTTATGGTGAAGATGATAGCTTAGTTGCTAAGAAAAATGGAATCACATTTGTAAACTTAGTAGATGCAAGTGGTAACTTTGTTCCAGAAGTAACTCCATGGGCAGGTAAGTTCGTTAAAAAATGTGATGAAAGTATTTGTAATTATTTAGAAGAGAATAATAAGTTATTTGATAAACACAGACACATGCATTCATATCCACACTGTTGGAGATGTGACACACCACTTCTTTATTATCCAAAGGATAGTTGGTTTGTTAGAATGACTGAAATGAGAGACAAATTACTTGAAAATAATAATAAAGTAAATTGGTATCCTGATAACATAAGAACAGGAAGATTCGGTAAGTTCCTTGAAAATGTTATTGACTGGGGTATTTCAAGAGATAGATATTGGGGAACACCACTTCCAATATGGCAATGTGAATGTGGCCATAGAGAATGTATTGGAAGCAGAGAAGAATTAGAAGCAAAAGCTACAACAGACTGTAAGGGAATTGAGTTACACAAACCATATGTTGATGGAATTAAATTAACTTGTCCTGATTGTGGTAAGGAAATGACAAGAACTAACGAAGTTATTGACTGCTGGTTTGATTCAGGATCAATGCCTTTTGCACAATGGCACTATCCATTTGAAAATAAGGAAAAGTTTGAAAAGAACTTCCCAGCTCAATTTATATCAGAAGCTGTTGACCAAACAAGAGGATGGTTCTATACATTAATGGCTATATCAACATGTTTATTTGATACAAATCCATTTGAAAACTGTATAGTATTAGGTCACGTTTTAGATAAAAAAGGACTTAAGATGTCAAAGTCTAAGGGAAATGTTGTTGATCCATTTGAAGTATTAGGCAGTCAAGGAGCAGATGCTACAAGATGGCATTTCTATACTGCAAGTGCACCATGGCTTCCAACAAGATTCTCAACTGAAGATGTTGCAGAGACTCAAAGAAAGTTCTTAGGAACATTATGGAATGTTTATTCATTCTATGTGTTATATGCTGATATAGATAAATTTGATCCAACTAAGTATGCAGATTTTGTGTCTGATAACGTAATGGATAAATGGATAACTTCTAAGTTAAACACATTAATAAAGACAGTTGAAGAAAACTTAGATGGATACAAGATAACTCAAGCGGCATTAGCTATTGAGGACTTTACAGATGAATTATCAAATTGGTATGTAAGAAGAAACAGATCAAGATATTGGTCTCAAGACTTAACTGATGATAAGATTGGTGCTTATGTTACATTATATAGAGTGTTAACTACTATATCTAAGATAGCAGCTCCTTTCGTACCATTTATGACAGAAGAAATTTATCAAAATTTAGTTGTTAATCTTGATAAAAATGCACCTGAAAGTGTTCATTTATGTAAATGGCCATTAGCAAATGAAGATGCTATAAATTCAGAGTTAGAAAAAGAAATGGACTTAGCTTATACACTTGTTAAGCTTGGAAGAAGTGCAAGAAATGCTGCTAATGTTAAGAATAGACAGCCACTTTCTGAAATGCTTATTTCAACAAATGTTCTTCCAGAATACTATGGAGATATAGTTAAAGAAGAATTAAACATAAAGAAAGTTGAGCTTGGAGCAGACCTTTCTAAATATGTTAACTTTGAAATTAAGCCAAATTTACCTGTATTAGGTAAGTCATATGGTAAATTAATTCCACAAATCAGAAAAGCAATTTCTGAAAAGAATCAAATGGAATTAGCTCAAAAGATTCAAAATGGTGGAAGTGAAGTTATAAATGTTAATGGAACTGAAATTGAACTTACAAATGAAAGTCTACTAGTAACAATGCAAGGATTAGAAGGATATGCATTTGCTGGTGAAGGACATTTAGGAGTTGTACTAGATACAACAATTACTCCAGAACTTAGAGAAGAAGGTCATGTTAGAGAAATGATTTCTAAGATTCAAAACATGAGAAAAGATAAAGGTTTTGAAGTTGCTGATAAGATCAGACTTTATGTTGCAGGCAATGATATGTTAACTGATGTAATAAAGAAGTTTGAAGAGACTATCAAGAAAGAAACTTTAACTGTAGAAGTTGTTTATGGAGCTGAAGCTGAGTATACAGAAACAACTATTAATGGTGAAACATTAAATATGACTGTAGAAGTTGTTAAATAATTCAAGTAACAGAATTAAAATAAGCTGGGGATTTAAGGGAAACCTTGGATTCTCGGTTTATTTTGTATAAAATAAATATTTAATATTAAAATATAAGAGAATATTATTTAGGGAAAATGACAAAAATTAGAATAAAGATAACTATTTATTTATAGATTATTGATTTATAGTAGATTATATTAGTATAATTAAGTAAACTAGAAAGTTTCAAAGGAGGAATAAGGATGGCTACTTCTATAAAGGATGTTGCAAGAGAAGCAGGGGTGTCTATTGCAACAGTTTCTAGAGTTTTAAATGATATTGACGTAGTAAATGAAGATACAAAGAAGAAAGTGCTTGATGCTATAAAGAAGCTAGGATATAGACCTAACATAGTTGCGAGAAGTTTAAAAACTCAAAGAACAAAAACAATAGGTATTTTAGTACCAGATATATCAAATCAGTTATATCCAGAAATTGTTAGAGGAGCAGAAGACGTTTCTAACATATATGATTATAATGTTATTTTATGTAATTCAGATCTTGATATAGATAAAGAAAAAGAATATTTAAGAGTTTTAAAAGAAAAAATGGTTGATGGTGTAATCTACATGAGTAGTTCACTTCAAGATGAAATATTAGAACTTATAAATGAATTAGATTTAAAAACAGTATTAGTTGAAACTAAGGATAAAAATGGTTTGTTACCAAGTGTAACTATTGATAATGTTAAGGGAAGTTACGATAGTACGAAATTTTTAATTGACAAAGGTATAAAAGATATTGCATTTATAGGTACAAATAAAGATACTATGAATGCATGGGGAGACAGATATGTAGGTTATGAAAATGCAATGAAAGAAGCAGGATTAACTATAGATTCTGATTTAGTATATCTTAGTTCAATAAAAGTTAAGACAGGATATGAAGGTATTGTAAACATAATAAAGACTGGAAAGAAATTTAGCGCTGTTGTATGTGCATCAGATGATATTGCAATGGGAGCTATAAATGCTTTAAGAGATAATGGAATAGAAGTTCCAAAAGATGTAAGCGTTATAGGATTTAATGACAATTTTGCAGCATCAATATTCTATCCAAAGATAACAACTATATCTCAACCAACATATGATATGGGATCAGTTGCAATGAGAATGCTTATAAAACTTCTTAATCAACAAGCTTTAGATAAAGCTCACTTTATCTTAGAACATGAGCTTATAGAGAGAGAAAGTACAATATAGTAAATTATATTAACGAAGAGACATGAAGTAAGAAATTCATGTCTTTTCTTTTGGTTAATTATTTTTTAGTTAAATATTATATAAATAGTTGTATATACAACTATTTAGTGTTAACATAGTCAAGTATGTGTATATTTTGTTTTTTGTAAGGAGAAAAATATGAATGATAGAAATGAAGAATATGAATATATAGGAAAAAATATAGGAAAAGTTCATAGAATGAGTATGATGTATTTTTCTAAGAAGTTTAGCAAGTTTAATATTGGAGCTGGCCAGTGTTTTTTGTTGGTTAGGCTTTATGAAAATCAGGGAATAACCCAAGAAGAATTATCATCAATGCTTAGTTTAGATAAAACAACAATAGCACGAAATTTAAAGAAGTTAGATGACCAAGGTTATATTAAGAGGATAAAGAGGGAAGATGATAAACGTTCATATAGTATTGACGTTACAGAAAAATCATTGAAAATAAAAGATGAAGTATATAGAATATTACATTCATGGGAAGAAAAGCTTAATAGTTGCCTTACAAATGATGAATCAAAACAGCTTATAATATTATTAAATAAACTAAATAATATTAATTTACTTAAGGAGGAAGAGATATAATGAATGAGCAAAAACGTTTAGGAGAGCTTAAGATTAGTAAGCTTTTATTGGAGTTTTCTATACCAGCAATTATTGGTATGGTAGTTAATACTTTATATAATATAATTGATAGAATGTTTATAGGACATATACCTGAAGTTGGAAATTTAGCAATTGCAGGTGTTGGTATAACTATGCCACTTATGACAATCATAATGGCATTCGGAATGCTTATAGGTATAGGAACTGCTACAAGAATATCGATAAGTCTTGGGCAACATCATAAAGAAAAAGCGGAAAAGTTTTTAGGAAATGCTTTTTCACTTATAATTATAATCAGTATATTGCTAACAGTAGTTGGCCTTGTATTTATGGATCCGTTATTAAGAGCATTTGGAGCAAGTGATAATATTATTGTATATGCAGAACAGTATATAGAAATAATATTTGCAGGTTGTATTTTTAATATAGTAGGATTTGGATTAAATCACTCAATAAGAAGTGATGGAAGTCCTAAGGTGGCAATGCTTTCAATGTTAATTGGAGCAATTACAAATATTATTTTAGACCCAATATTTATATTTGGTTTAAACTTAGGTGTAAGAGGTGGAGCTATTGCCACTGTAATTTCTCAATTTGTAAGTGCTATCTGGGTTGTTTATTATTTTACAAAGGGAAAAAGTGTACTTAAGATAAGAAGAAAATATTTAAAATTAAACAAAGAAGCTGTAATGGGTATATTCTCTATAGGAGTAAGTCCATTTAGTATGCAGATAGCTAATTGCGCAGTACAGGTAGTGGCTAATAATTCACTTCAAACATATGGTGGAGATCTAGCAGTTGCAGCAATGACAATAATTAATAGTTTATCAATGATATTCTTGATGCCTATTTTTGGAATAAATCAAGGAATGCAACCTATTGTTGGATACAATTATGGAGCTAAGAAACATGATAGAGTTAAAGAAACAATAAAATATTGTGTTATTTCAGCAACAATTATTGTTGTAATAGGATTCTTAATTGTTGAATTATTCCCAGAAAAACTTATTTTGATTTTTAATAGTGATCCAGAATTAATTAACATTGGAGTTAATGGAATGAGAATATTCTTATGTATGCTTCCATTAATAGGTGGTCAGATAATAGTTACAAATTATTTTCAATCAATAGGAAAAGTAAAGATATCTATGTTTTTAAGTTTGCTAAGACAGGTTATATTGTTAATACCATGTTTAATAGTTATGCCAATGTTTAAAGGTCTTAATGGTGTATGGTTAGCTGGTGCTACTTCAGATTTTATAGCTTGCATAATTACTGTTATAGTATTTTTAAAGGCAACTAAAACTTTACTACCAGATAAAGATGCACTAGATAATGAAGCAGCTTTAGAAAATTAAAATATAATTACAAAAACACAGACAAATTTTTGTCTGTGTTTTTTTAATAACTTATGTAATTAAATTATTCCTTCACTTTTTAAGATGTCTTCTAATCTTTGAACTTTAGTTGTTAATTGAACAAATTTTTCCTTTAATTCTTTTTTTGAAGAATCATTGTCGATAGTAATACAAGCTTCCATTTCTTCAACAGCTTTTAAAGCCTCATCTACATCGTTTTGAGCTAATTTTAAATTGGAATCTTTCATAAGTTAATCTCCTTAGTTAATTTATTATGTTTAATAATTATATGGTATCACTACTAAATTATAAGTTCAAGGAATATAAATTAAAGAACAATAATATTTAAGGAGGATACAGTACAGTTATGTTGATAATTGAAAGTTGATAATTGTTAAACATAGGGTTTCACATTTAGTATTGGCTGATTTATGTCAATTGATAACTGGAATAAGTGTAATGATAAATTATATTTGGTTTATTTTAATTTTTTTAGGCAGTATAGTAGGAATACTAAATGGTAGTGGTGAAGCTATATCGAAATCTATAATTGATTCGTGTGGAAATACTGTATCATTTATTATTGAACTAACTGGAATAATGTGTTTTTGGTGCGGAGTAATGAAAATTGCAGAAAAGAGTGGTTTTACAGATAAGCTTGCAAAAATATTGAAACCAATATTAAAGCTTATATTTAAAGATGCTGCAAAAGATGAAAAAGCTTTAGGGGCAATTGTTATGAATATTACAGCTAATATGATGGGATTATCAAATGCGGCTACTCCTTTTGGAATAAGAGCAATGGAAGAAATGGACAGATTAAATAAAAACAAAGGTACTGCTTCTAATGACATGTCGCTGTTTTTAGTATTAAATGCAGCATGTATTCAATTAGTTCCATCAACAATAATATCCATACGAGCAGCATGTAACTCAGTTAATCCAGGAATTATAATATTACCTGCAATTATATCTACAACTACAGCAGCTGTTGTTGGTGTGATATGTTGTAAGATTCTTCAGAGATATTTCTAAGGAGGGTAAGTAAATGATTAATTATTTAACTAAAAGTATAATACCTATAATTTTTTTACTTATTTTAACCTATGGAATGTTTAAGGGAAGACAGGTATATGAATGGTTTATAGAAGGAGCTAAAGAAGGACTTAATGTATGTATTAGAATATTCCCATGTATACTAGCTATGATAATAGCTGTTGAAATTTTCAAGAAAGCGGATTTAATGAATTTAGTAACAGGATTTTTATCTCCAATTACAAATTTAATTGGTCTACCCAAAGAATTGATTCCTCTTGTTATAATAAAACCATTGTCTGGAAGTGGGGCGATAGGTGTATTTACAGATATAATAAAGAGCTTTGGACCAGATACTAGGACAGGACTTATTGCATCAGTAATAATGGGAACAACTGAAACAATCTTTTATACTATAACGGTTTACTTTGGTGCTGTAAAAGTAAAGAAGATAAGACATACATTGTGGGCAGCCGTTTTTGCAGACATTACGGCTATAATAGTGTCAATATTAGTGGTAAATGTATTTCTTTTATAGATATTTAAATTATCTGCTTATGTATGTAGGCAGATTTATTTTTAATAAAAAGCCAATAGTAGTATAATAATATAAATTATACAAATTTATATTATTAAGGAGAGAGTTAGATGGAAAAAATGGTTTATAGTGAACACAGATCAGCTTTAATGAATAAGATAGATAATAATTCAATAGTAATATTATTTGCAGGAAATGCACCTAAAAAAACAGGAGATGAAGTATATCAATTTACACCAGATAGAAATTTCTACTATCTAACAGGAATAAGTGAAGAAAATCATATTGTTGTATTATCAAAATTTAATAATGAAATAAGCGAAAAATTATTTCTAAAAGAAATAGATTTAGCGAAAGAAATGTGGAATGGTAAAACTTTAAGGGATTTTGAAGCAAAAGAAATTTCTGGTATTGAAGATACTGTTTATATGAATGAATTTTATGGATATCTAAACAGATTAATCAAAGGTGCAGAAGAAATAAATTTATATCTTGACTTAGATAGACAAAATTATTTTGAAGAAGATTCTAATGGTAATAAGTTTGCAGAAGTATTTAAAGGTAAATATCCTCAAGTTATAATTAAAAATGTGTCAAGCAATATTACACCATTAAGAATGATTAAATCTAAATCAGAAATAGCAGAAATGCAAAGGGCAATAGAGATTACAATAGATGGTGTTGAATCTTTAATGAAAAATGCAAAAGCAGGAATGAAAGAATATGAGTTAGAAGCGTATTTTGATTTTATATGTAAGATAAATGGAGCTAAGGATTTTGCATTTAGAACCATAGCAGCAGCAGGAAAAAATGCAACAACACTTCATTATGTAGAAAACAATAGTGAGATAAAAAATGATGATTTAATATTATTTGATTTAGGTGCTCAGTGGAATTTCTATAATGCTGATATAACAAGAACATTTCCTGTAGGGGGAAAATTCACTGACAGACAGAAACAAGTTTATGAAGCAGTTCTTAGAGTAAATAAAGCAGTTATTGAAAAAATAAAGCCAGGTGTTGTATATAAAGAACTTAATGCATGGGCTACTGATTTAATTGCAGAAGAATGTATTAAACTTGGAATAATCAAAGAAAAGAAAGATGTAAGTAAATATTATTGGCATAGTATTGGACATAATCTTGGACTTGATACTCATGATGTAGAACCACAAGGAAGAAATTTTGTATTTGAAGAAGGTATGGTATTTACTGTTGAGCCAGGTATATATATATCAGAAGAAAGCATAGGAATAAGAATAGAAGATGATGTTCTTGTTACTGCAGATGGATGTGAAGTTTTAACTAAAGGAATGATGAAAGAAGTATCTGAGATTGAAGCTTTTATGAAAAGATAATTGATGAACTTTGATTTAAAGATATAAAAATCGACAAAAACTAATTGCAAAAAAAGTAAAACTACAGTATGATATTAATATAAAATTAAAAAAGTGAATAAACGAAAGAGGTAGAGGCGCAGTATTTAATAGTATTACTACGGAGGAAAGCACTGTGAAGTAGTAAGAAAGGAAATATTGCCGAAGCTTATAACTAATGCTTTAAAGTTATAAGGCTGGGGTTATGCAGAATATGCATAACACTGTCACAAAGATGTGATTTTGTGGTGAGCTATCATTCATGGATTTAAATTAGTTTTTTGTTTAGGCTATTTTTATGACCTTGGGTGTATCTCAAGGTCTTTTATTTTTGTCTAATAATTAAATTGATCACATGATTGAATTTACTATGGAAGACTATATCAGATTGTTATTGAAAAATAATGCTTTTAAATAACTTTTTATTTTAAATTTTCAACAGTAATCTAAAGTATAGTCATACTCTATATCTTGAAATTTTCACAAAAATTAATAGGGGGAATTAATAAATGAAAAATTTCAGAAAGTATTATGTATTTTTATTAACACTTTTAGTGTTTATGATGCCATCTATTGCAGCTTTTGCATCAGATGATGTTGCGGGGGATAATGCTGCTAAGTTTGGTCTATTAACAATATTACCACCTTTAGTTGCAATAGCATTAGCATTTATAACAAAGAATGTTGTTATTTCACTATTTTTAGGTACAGTATCAGGATGTTTCTTATTGCAAATTTCAGGAAATAATATAATTTACGCAATTATTCACTCTTTCTTAGATTTTGTTCAAAGAGCATTAAATTCATTAGCAGATCCATGGAATGCAGGTATAGTTCTTCAGGTAATGGTTATCGGAGGAGTTATAAGTTTAGTAAGCAAAATGGGTGGGGCAAAAGCAATAGCGGAAGCACTTGCAAAAAGAGCTAAAACGCCAAGAAGTGCACAATTAATTACATGGTTATTAGGTATTTTAGTATTTTTTGATGACTATGCAAATTCATTAATTGTTGGACCAATAATGAAGCCAGTTGCAGATAAAATGAAAATATCTAGAGAAAAATTATCATTTATTATTGATGCTACAGCAGCACCAATAGCAGGAATTATGATAATATCAACATGGATTGGTTTAGAAGTTGGATTAATAAAGGATGGTTTCGAATCAATAGGACAAAGTGCTGATGCCTTTGGAGTATTTTTAAATACTATACCATACAGATTTTATAACATATTAATATTGATTTTTGTTGTAGCTACATCATACTTTTTAAGGGATTTCGGACCTATGAGAAAAGCAGAAATAAAAGCAAGAAAAGGACAAATCTCAGAAACAAATAAGGAAATTGCTTTAGATAAAGCTGCTGAAGATGAAATGGCGCCTAAAGAAGGTGTGAAATTAAGTATATGGAATGCAATTATACCAATTGGAGCACTTATGATATCAGCGTTAATAAGCTTTTATTATAGTGGATATACTTCAATAATGGGTGGTGAGGATGCAGCATTACAAGCTATAATGACAAATTCACCAATGTCATTTACAGCAATAAGAGAAGCATTTAGTGCATCAGATGCATCAGTAGCATTATTCCAGTCAGCCTTATTTGCATCTATAGTTGCTATAGCAATGGGCGTTGGCAAAAAAATATTTACATTCTCAGAGGCTGTAGATGTATGGGTTGATGGAATGAAAGGATTAATAATAACAGGAGTTATATTAATACTTGCATGGTCATTAAGTTCCGTAATAAAAGAACTTGGTACAGCAGCATTTTTAGTTCAAATGCTTTCAAATTCAGTACCTAAATTCTTACTACCAAGTATAATATTCATCTTAGGTGCAGTTATTTCATTTGCAACAGGAACTGCTTACGGAACTATGGGAATATTAATGCCTCTTGCGATTCCACTTTCTTATTCAATATCACCTGACTTTGGATATGTAGTAATAAGTACAAGTGCAGTTTTAACAGGTGCGATATTTGGAGATCATTGTTCACCAATATCTGATACAACAATTATGTCATCTATGGGTGCTGGTTGCCATCATATTGACCACGTAAAAACACAAATGCCATATGCATTAACAGTTGCGGCAATCACAGTAATTTGTGGATATATTCCTGCTGGTTTAGGAATATCAGTATGGATTGTACTTCCTATTGCAGCAATAGTAACATGTGGAGTAGTTTATTTTGTTGGTAAGCCTGTAGATAATGTTGAAGAATAGAAGTATATAATAAATTATAATATAAAGGCTAGTAAATAATTTTATAGTTATTTTACTAGCCATTTGTATTTGAAAATATTATATTTTATTATGCTCCAACTTCAACAGTTTTTCTAGGATTAAGATATTTGTTTACTAAAATAGCTATAATTATACCTATTATAGTATCTATGCTTCTACTTATGGCGTATGTATAAGAATGGAACTGTGATGAATTATTTATCATTATTCCACTTATAACAATACAGGATACTATAACTGATTCACCTTTTTTTAAGAGAGTGCATATATATATTGATATGGAAATTCCCATGCCAGTTACTATAGGACTGATGCTATATAAAAAAGGAATTTTTGTACTTAAATAAATTAATATTATACCAATGAATCCACCGATTATTGTTCCTACGATTCTATTTATACCCATATATATGCTATTAGAAACAGTATCTTTCATACAGAAAACTGCAGCTATACATGCAAAAAAAGGATTTTCTCTATTTATCATATTAAAAACTATCATGCATAAAGAAACAGCAACAGCAGTTTTTATATTTCTTAATCCCAATTTAGGTAATTGAAAAGAGTTAATTATTCTCACCTCCTAATAATTTTATTAGAATTATAACACAAGAATAATGATTATTTAAAAAGATAAAATATCCAATAAAACTTTAATTTTCAATATAATAAAGTAAATGTTTTTTATGGATAAGATATTCTTTCCTCAAAGTTATATATTTAATCAATTTGATTGAAGAAATTTTATAAAAATAATGTAAAGAAACTTAAAATACAGGAAAATAATATTAATTTATTAAATAGTCATTGATTATAATAAAAAAATTCGCTACAATAAGTATTAGCAAATATAATAATTTAAATGCATTGAAAAGAAGAGTAGTAAAATAAACATTCTATAAGAGAGCTGATAATTGCTGAAAGTCAGTGTTTGTGAGTTTTATGAAGATGGTCTTAGAGTATATTTTCTGAGCTTATTAAGATATTAGTTAGGAGAATACGGAAGCAGCCGTTATACTGCAGGGTGATGATAGTCACCTAGTGAGTTATTTATTGCGAAGTAAATAAGAAATAGAGTGGTAACACGTATAATACGTCTCTATATAGGTTTTAATATACCTATATAGAGATTTTTTTATAAAAATTTTCAATATAATAGCAACCTTTTAATAGTTATAAGTTAAGAAAAAATATATAAGTTACAATAAATTTATATTTTTTAAATTACGAAGTAATTTCCTCTTAACTGCAAACTGTTAACTGTTGACTATTAACTGATTTAACTGGAGGAATTAAGAATGTGTCAAGATTGTAAAAAACCATTTTATATTACAACACCAATCTACTATCCATCAACAAAGTTACATATAGGTAATACTTATACTACAGTAGCTGCTGATGCTATAGCTAGATTTAAGAGATTAACAGGATATGATGTAATGTTCTTAACAGGAACAGATGAACATGGTCAAAAGATTCAAAGAATAGCAGAAGAAAAGGGAATTACTCCTATTGAACATGTAGATGAAATTGTTGCAGGAATCAAGGATCTTTGGAAAATGATGAATATCAGCTATGATAAATTTATTAGAACTACAGATGATTATCATGTAAAAGCTGTTCAAGATATATTTAAAAAATTATATGATCAAGGGGATATTTACAAGAGTTCTTATGAAGGTTGGTACTGTACTCCATGTGAATCTTTCTGGACTGATACTCAATTAGTAAATGGAAATTGCCCAGACTGTGGAAGACCAGTAGAAAAATCAAAAGAAGAAGCTTATTTCTTTAAAATGAGCAAATATGCTGATAGACTAATCAAGTATATTGAAGAACATCCTCATTTTATTCAACCGGAATCAAGAAAAAATGAAATGTTAAATAATTTCTTAAAACCAGGTCTTCAAGATTTATGTGTATCAAGAACTAGTTTTGACTGGGGTGTTCCAGTAACATTTGATGAAAAACATGTTGTTTATGTATGGATTGATGCTTTATCAAACTATATAACTGCACTTGGATATGGTCAAGATAATAAGGAATTATATGATAAATTCTGGCCAGCAGATGTACATTTAATAGGTAAGGATATCTTAAGATTCCATACTATTTATTGGCCAATAATGTTAATGGCTTTAGATTTACCACTTCCAAAACAGGTATTTGGTCATGGATGGTTACTTGTTGATGGTGGTAAGATGTCTAAATCAAAAGGTAATGTTGTAGATCCTGTTGTTTTAGTAAATGAATTTGGAGTAGATCCTGTAAGATACTACTTATTAAGAGAAATTCCATTTGGAGCAGATGGACTATTTAACAATGAAATATTTATAAAGAAAATAAATTCAGATCTTTGTAATGATTTAGGTAACTTATTATCTAGAACAGTTGCAATGATAGAAAAGTATTTTGATGGAGAAATCCCAGCACAAGCTGAAAAAGGTGAATTTGATGATGAATTAATAAACTTAGCGTTAAGTACTCCAGCTAAAGTTGAAGAAGCTGTTACTGAACTAAACCTTCCATTAGCTTTAGAACATGTATTTGAATTAATAGGAAGAGCGAATAAGTATATTGATGAAACAACTCCATGGATATTAGCTAAGGATGAGGATAAAAAAGCAAGACTTGGAACAGTTCTTTATAATTTAATTGAAAGTTTAAGATTTGCGTCAGTTATGATTTCAGCATTCTTACCAGATACAGCTAAGAAAATAAATGAACAAATAAATACTGAAGTTCTTTCATGGGATTCATTAAAAGAATTCAATGGAACTAAAGCAGGAACTAAAGTTATTAAAGCTGATAACTTATTCCCAAGAATAGATGTAGATAAGAAATTAGCTGAGTTAGAAGAATTAAGAGCTAAAATGAATCCAGCACCAGCTAAGAGAGAAATAACACCTATAAAAGAAGAAATTACAATAGATGATTTTGAAAAAATAGACTTAAGAGTAGTTAAAGTATTAGCTTGTGAACCAATAAAAGGAGCTAAGAAATTACTTAAATTAAAAGTAGATTTAGGTGGAGAAGAAAGACAAGTGGTTTCAGGAATAGCAGCACACTACAAACCAGAAGAATTAGTAGGTAAAAATGTAGTTTTAGTTGCAAACTTAAAGCCAGTTAAATTAAGAGGAGAATTATCACAAGGTATGATTTTATGTGCTGCAACTGATGATGACAGCGTATTAAAAGCAGTTGATCCAGGTGATTTATTAAGCGGAAGCATTGTTAGATAGTTAGCAGTTAACAAGTAACAGTGTTTAATTCAATTAGCAGTTAGCAAGTAACAGTTAACAGTTAAGGATGAAATCTTCTGCGAAGATTTCTATATAATATATATTTATAAAAATTAGCTATGTTGAAATTAAGAATTTAAATAAAAATATAGATGTTTCATAGGAAGATTAATCAAAACTGTTAACTGTAAACTAAAAAAGTGGGGGTGATTTTTTGAACGTAATAATAGGAAATGCTTGGCCGTATGCAAATGGAGAACTACACTTAGGAAGAATAGCTGTATTACTTCCAGGAGATGTGTTAGCTAGATACCATAGACTTATGGGGGATGATGTTGTTTTTGTATCAGGTAGTGACTCTCATGGTACACCAGTTACAATGAAAGCTAAAGCAGAGGGAATGAGCCCAGAAGAAGCAAGTTTACACTATCATGAAAAAATTAAAGAATGTTTCGAAGGGTTAGGGTTTTCTTTTGACATTTTTACAAAAACTCATACAGAATATCATTCGAAAAAAGTTAGTGAATTTATAAAAGAATTATATGACAAGGGATATATTTATGAAAAAGAAGTTGAGCAGACATATTGTCCAAAATGTAATGAATACCTTCTAGATAGATATATTGAGGGAAAGTGCCCATCTTGTGGAAGTCATGCAGTTGGAGATCAATGTGATGAATGTTCTGAAATATTTGAAAGTGAAGAGCTATTAGAAAAGAAGTGTATTTTTTGCAAATCAGAACCTGTTATAAAAGAGACTAAACATTTATTTTTTGCATTATCAAAACTTGAAAATGATGTTAAGAGAATCTATATACGCCAAAATGGATGGAGAGAAAACGCTCAAAAAATTACGAATAGATATTTAAATGAGGGCTTAAGAGATAGAGCAGTAACAAGAGATTTTAATTGGGGTGTAGATGTTCCTTTTGAAGGATTTGAAGATAAGAAAATATATGTATGGATTGAAGCGGTAATGGGATATCTTACAGCAAGTATGAAATGCCTAGATGAAAGAGGCGAAGATTACATGGAATATTGGAATGGAGAAGATAGTAGAATATACTTCGTTCATGGAAAAGATAATATTCCATTCCATACAGTTATATTTCCAGCAATATTATCGGGTTTAGGAATTAAAAGACCTAACATACGAGAAATTTCAAGTGAATATATGAAGCTTGAAGGTAAAAACTTTTCAGCAGTAAAGAATTGGGCCATATGGCCTGACTATCTTATGGAAAAGTACAATGTAGATTTAATAAGATATTATTTAATTAGTAATGGTCCTGAAGTTAAAGATACAGATTTTACATGGAAATCTTTTATACATGCTAATAACAATGAATTAGTTGGATTGTTTGGGAATCTTATAAATAGGGTATTAGCATTTATAGATAAAAATTTTGATGGAAATATACCTAAAGGATCAGTAGACAAAGCATTTAAGGATGATATGTTTAAACTTTATTGTGACGTAGGAGATAATATTGAAGAGGGGAATTTTAAAAAGGCATTAGAATATATTTTTTCAGCTATAAAAAAGGCTAATAAATACTTTGATGATGAAAAACCTTGGGTAAATATAAAAAAAGACCGAGAAAAATGTGCTGAGTGTATGTATACATGTATACAAATAATTGCAAATCTAAGTAATTTGATTGAACCATTTCTACCTTTTGCTGCGAAAAAAATAAGAGGATTTTTAGAAATTAAGAATCCAATGTGGATGCCTATTGAAATAAAAGAGGGTAAAATAAATAATTTTAATATATTATTTGATAGAATAGATAAAAATATAGCGGAAGAAGAATTAGGGCGACTAAAAGATAAGAAAAATTAAAAAAAATGAACGTCTCATTTAGGGGAATGAGACGTTCTTTAACCATATGAAAACAAATGGTTAAAAGGGGTAAATAATAATGCTTTAACTACTTTACAAATTAAATATTACACTTAAATTATGTCAATAAAGTGTCAAATAAAAAAATTTTAGGAGAAGAAATTTTATGAGTAATAAATTTAAAATTATAGATAGTCATTCACATTATGATGATGAATCATTTAATGAAGATAGAGAAGAGGTTCTTAATCAGATTACATCAAATGGTGTAATAGGAATACTTAACTGTGCTTCATCTTATGAAAGCTTGAAAGCCACAGATGAACTAACAAAAAAGTATGATTATATTTATGGAGCATTGGGAATACATCCTGAAAATGCAAATGAAATGAATGATAATGTATTAAAAGAAATAAAAAGCTATATAAAGGAAAATTCTAAAATTATAGCAATAGGAGAAATAGGACTCGATTATTATTGGGATGAGAATCCATCTAAAGAAATTCAAAAAGAAGTTTTTAGAAAGCAATTGAATTTAGCTAAGGAGCTTGGGCTTCCTGTAGTTATTCACGATAGAGATGCTCATCAAGATACTTTAGAGGCTATGAAGGAGTTTCCAGAAGTAACAGGGGTAGTTCATTGTTTTTCAGGTAGTGTAGAATTTGCAAGAGAGTGTGTAAAATTAGGATATTATATAGGATTTACAGGTGTAGTTACTTTTAAAAATGCCAAAAAGGTTGTAGAAGTAGTTAGAGATATTCCACTAGATAGAATTCTCGTAGAAACAGATTGTCCTTACATGGCACCAGAGCCTAATAGAGGAAAAAGAAATAAATCAGACTATATTGAACATATAATTAATAAAATTGCTCAAATCAAAGAAATTGACCCTTATGAGGCCAATATGAAGTTTAATGAGAATTTTTTAAGGTTGATGAAATTGGAAAAATAAGGTAAAATAGGGTTTGTACACAAAATAATTATATTGACATAAATACTTTTTCAAAATAAAACTTATTGTAGATAAAATATAAGCCAGTGAATATACAAACTTGTTAAAAAGATGAAGGTACAATTACAGTACAAAAATAGTAACTTAATTATATTATTGTAGGTTTTTGCACATAAGATTTTATGTGTAAATTACAAATATAATTAAGTTAATTTATTACAATTTTGAAGGTTAAATTAGCTTTTTAACCTCATATCATTAATCAAGTGTGAAGCATGAAAAAACGTTATTATAAATTATTATAATATTTTCAGTACAATTAAAATTTTATTAAAAAAGTGCTTCATTATTAATGCAAGAGATTGTTAATTTGACAATAATGTCAAATTAATATATAATTCAAAAGACACTCTTGCCAAAGGAGGGAAATTAATGGTAGAAAGATTAAAGCGATTTACCACCAAATCTTTATTTAACGGTCCGAAGGCAAAAATCATTGTAGGAGCAGTTGCAGTAACAATTACAGTTGGAGCAATAGCTGCTATAACAATAATGAATATGAGAAAAACACTAACAATAAGTATTGATGGAAAAGAAGAAACTTTTGTCACTTACAAGGGGACTGTTCAAGATGTGCTGCAGGATAAAAACATTGCAGTAGGTGTTAAAGACAAAGTGCAGCCGTCACTAGAATCCAAAGTATCTGAAAAAGAAACAATCAAAATAAAGTCAGCTATACCAGTAGAAATTACAGCAAATGGTGTACAATTAGAGGTACAAAGTGCAGACGGTACTATTGGAGAAATGCTAAAAAATGAAGAAGAAGCATTACAAGAATATGGAATAAAGTTTAATGAAGACATTGATGAAGTGTCACCATCGTTAGATTCTCAAATTGAAGATAACATGCGTGTACAAATTGTTAATGTTGAAAAGAAAGAACTTGTACAAAATGAACCCATTAACTTTGAAACAATAGTTGAAAAAGATGAAAGTCTTGATAAAAGCGTTAGTAAGGTTAAGAGTGAAGGTGTTAATGGAGAAAAGGAAGTTACTTATGAAGTCGTATATAGAGATGGAGTAGAAACTTCAAGAAATGTTACAAGTACTAAAACTATTACGGAACCTAAAAATGAAATAGTAATCAAAGGAACTGGACAAGTCTATGCGAGTAGAGGTGGAGAAAGCATAAACTACAAAGAGAAACTTAATTGTGTAGCGACAGCTTATAGTGGAGACAGAACTACTGCAACAGGAAGATCTCCTGTAAGAAATCCAGGTGGTATGAGTACAATAGCAGTTGATCCTTCGTTTATTCCATTAGGAAGTAAGGTTTATGTAGAAGGATATGGATATGCTATTGCAGCTGATACAGGTGGGGCAATAAAAGGAAATATAATTGATTTATTCCTTAACTCATCTAGTGAATGTTGGAGCTGGGGTAGAAGACCAGTTACTGTATTAGTTGTTGCGTATCCAGGTGAATGGTAGTTTTTAGAGAGATAACATATGTTATCTCTCTTTTTTTATTAAAAATAAAGATGCTCAACTTATAATTCTTTTAAGTAGACTAACATTTACTATAAAATTAATATAATATTGGAATATTATAAAAGAGATATTATAATTTATTTGGAGATATATGAGTTAACAAGTATAATGTAATTAATACGTAGTACACTGTATTTAAATATTGAATTTTATATAGAGTAGTACAGATGAAAGGAAGTATAAATTTGATTAAAGAAGTTATCGTTGTCGAAGGTAGGGACGATGTTGATGCTGTAAAAAAAGCTTTAGATGCTGAAATAATAGCTGTTGGTGGATTTGGAATAAATGCAAAAGTTATTTCTAGAATAAAGGAAGCTCAAAAAAGAAAAGGTGTAATAGTATTAACAGATCCAGATTTTGCAGGAGAAAAGATAAGAAGAATAATCTCAAAAAGAGTTAAAGGAATTAAGCATGCTTATATCACTAAAGAAGATGGGCTTAAAAATGGTGATATAGGAGTTGAAAATGCGTGTCCAGAAGTAATATTAAAAGCACTTGAAACTGCAAAAATAACACTGACAGAAAAAACAGAATTTTTTAATATGCAGGATATGTTTTATTTTAAACTTACAGGAGATGTAACGTCGAAAGAAAGAAGACAAAGTTTAGGTAAGATTTTAGGGATTGGTTATGGAAATGCGGCGCAGATGGTATCTAGATTGAATAATTATGGAATAACCAAAGAAGAATTCACAAATGCTATAAATGAAATAGAAAAACAAATGGAGGCAGGTAACAAATAGATGGATTTAAAGGATTATAAAACTCAGGAACTAGTTAAAAAATATAATTTTAAATTTTCTAAGAGTCTTGGTCAAAACTTTTTGATAGATGATTCAGTACTTACTGATATCGTTGATGGTGCATCTGTTGATGATAAAGATTTTATAATAGAAATAGGACCAGGTGTTGGAACATTGACAGCTAAACTTTTAATGAAGGCTAAAAAAGTTACGTCAATTGAGCTTGATAATGAT
Organism: Clostridium butyricum; assembly: GCF_006742065.1. NCBI lineage: Bacteria > Bacillati > Bacillota > Clostridia > Eubacteriales > Clostridiaceae > Clostridium > Clostridium butyricum. The sequence continues at coordinate 101,849 of NZ_AP019716.1, forward strand.
TTAATTCCTATTTTACAAGAGGAATTAGGGGAACATGAGAATTTTGATTTAATACATAATGATGCTTTAAAGGTTGATTTTAATTCGCTTATAGGAGATGAACCGAGCGTTAAGCTTGTAGCTAATCTTCCATACTATGTAACAACACCTATAATAGTTAAGCTTTTAAAAGATGGATATAATTTTAAATCATTAACTATAATGATACAAAAAGAGGTTGCTGAAAGAATTAATGCTGAACCTAATTGTAAGGAATATGGTGCATTATCAGTTTTAGTACAATATTATTGTAATACAAGTATAGTTAGAAGAGTTGCTCCAAGCTGCTTTATACCTAGACCTAAAGTAGAATCTATAGTTATAAGATTAGATAGATTAGAAGCACCAAGAGTAAATGTAAAAGATGAGAATCTTATGTTTGCACTTGTAAGAGCTGGTTTCAATATGAGAAGAAAAACTTTATGGAATGCAACAAAAACATTCAATTTGAGTAAAGAAAAGTTAGAAGAAGCCTTTGAAAAGTCAGGAATTGATCCAAAGAGAAGAGCTGAAACATTATCTATTGAAGAATTTGCACATTTATCAGACTGTATATATGATGCGAAACAATAGTATAAATGAGATAAACCGTACATTGAGAGTATTTTAAACTCCATGTACGGTTTATTTTATTAAAAACAAGAAATCATAATCAAGATTACCTAGCATATACTATATGGAATAAATATATGTAGGAGGAAATTTGGCTTGGCACATAATAAATTGTATAGAAATTTTATAATTCTACAAGAAGATGATAGAGGATATTCATCAGCTAATGAAAAAGCCTTGTCGGGGTATGCAAAAGTCGAGGCAAAAGGAGACAAATGCAAAGTTTCTTTTTATGCTCAAAACCTTAAAAAAGAAAGTAAATATTCGATGATACTTATTTGTAGTAAGAAAGACTGCAAACAACTTATTGATTTAGGTTCACTTGAAGTGAATGAAGTAGGTAAGGGTGACACAAGTAAAGAGTATTATGTGAATAATATTGCTGGTCTTGGAATTTCGTATGAAAAGATATCAGGAGCTGCAATATGTATGGTAAGTGGAAATGAAATGAGCTTTATTATGCATGGATTTATGAATGGTGAGGAATCCAGTGAAAATTGGAGAAAATTTAAGGTTATTAAGGACAGTGAAAATTCAAGTAAATCTACTAAAAAAATGGATTTAGATACTATAAGAAAAGAATCTTCTGGTCCAGTTATTAATACATCACCTAAAAAACCAATAATTGAAGCTAAAATAACAGAAACTAAGGTTGTTGAACCTAAAATTATATCTCATGAAAATGAGAACATGAGTTTAGAAAGTCAAAAGAACATAGTAACAGAAGAAGTAAATACTAATGTAGAATCAACTAAATTATCTGATATAAGAGAATCAGATAGTGATGATGAAAGATGCAAAAAATGTGAGGATAAAGAAAAGGAAAAGGATAAAGATAAGGATAAAGATAAGTGCAAGGACAAGGAAAAAGATAAAGAAAAGAAAGATAAAAAATATTGCGTAGGTGATGAAATTAAGAAAATTTACGATAAATTAGAAGATTGCATGCTTGATATTAAAATTCATATACCAGATATGAAAGAAGATATGGTTATATGTGGATTTATTAAAAAGAAATCAGAAGATAATTGCAATTGGAGGAGATTTAAAGCTGAGAATAGATGTAAAAGAGATGAAGAGTCTATAATTTCTTCTTTAGAAAATAGTAGAAGAATAGAAGAAAATACAAGACTTGATAGAATCGATTTTGAGGAATATGAAAAATCTATTGAAAATGTAGGAAAGGATAGCAATTTCAAGCTAAGGGGAGAAGAAGGAAAATACTTTGAGGGAATTGTTAAGGGATTTGAACAATATAGTAGTAACATTCAAGATATAGATTATTGCAAATGGTATAAAGTAAAAGTAAATAGTATGGATGATTTATGCAATAAATCTGATTATGATAAATATACTTTAGCTTATTATCCGATGTTAAATTATTATCCTTATATAAGTAAGGAAAATTACTTTTTGTTAGGATATAAATGTAATAGTTTTGGTGAACTTCAGTATATTGTTTATGGAATTCCAGGAAGTAAGGATGTAAGTGAACAGCCTTATGGAGGTAAAACTGGATTTGTAACCTGGGCTAATGATGGAACAAGAAATAATGGATATTGGCTAATGTTCTACGATTATAAAAAGTGTTCTATTGTAGTTCCTACTGAATAGAATAAAAATTAGTATATGAATAAAAAACAGATTGTTGTTACTGGATTATTAATATCATTAATGTTGTTGTTAGCCATAACACAAGGTTTCTTCGTGGATAACTTCTCAAGAGTAAATGTTACAGAAAGTACTCAAAAATATAATGAATATTCATTTGAAGGGTATTCTATAACATTTCCTTCTGAGTGGGTTATAGATGAAGAAGAAAACAAAGATGAGTACATTAGCTATAATATTAAATTTAACAGTAAAGATAATATTATTACAGGATTAGTTCAGGTGATAAATACAAATCAGGACGTAAAAGATTATGCAGACAAAGATACTAAAAAGCAATCACTAGAATATTCTAACAATGAAATAACTCCGTTTGAAAATTCTCAAAGTATTGGTGTATTATCAAAATACAATACTAATATTAATGATGGATATAGTTATGTAAATCAATGTTACTATATTAAAGGTATGAATGGACAGATGATAAAAGTATTATTTAATATACCAAAAGACAAATATGAAAAAGCTTTTGACAAGGATTGTACAGACGTAATTGCAAGTATTAAGCAGAATAAATAAGATTTGCTAATACGCTATATAAGTATTATAATTTAAGTATCAAGGAGAAGCATAGCTAAGCTTCTCCTTGATACTTATTTTTGAGTAGTTAAAAAAGGGAGGTAATAAATGAGGATAGTACTATTTGAGCTTTTTGGAATACAAATAAAAAGTTATGGATTAATGATTGCTATAGGAATAATAGTAGCAGCATCTATATTTATAAATAAAGGTAAAAAAAGAGGATATGATGAAGATTCGTTACTTAATTTAATTATTTGTGCTGTAATAGGTGGAGTATTCGGTGGTAAGGCACTATTTATAGTAACGGAGATAAAGGACATAATAAAAGATCCTAGTATATTACTTAACTTTGGCTATGGATTTGTAATTTATGGTGCTATTGGTGGTGGTGCATTAGCAATGTATCTATATTGCAGAAGAAAAAAGTGGAACATTATTGAAATGTTAGATATGACAGTTCCAGGATTAGCTATAGCACAAGGATTTGGGCGTATAGGATGTTTCTTAGCAGGTTGTTGTTATGGGGCTGAGACCGAGTTGCCAATAGGAGTAGTTTTCCCAGAAGGATCTCTTGCACCAGCAGGTATTCATTTGCATCCAACACAGATTTATTCATCGATTTTTGATTTTGCTTTAGGATTTTTCCTTTTATATTATGGAAGAAAACAAAAAGCAAATGGAAAAGTTATGGGGATGTATTTAGTGATTTATAGTGTTGGAAGATTCTTAGTAGAATATTTAAGAAATGATCCTAGAGGAAATGTTGGTCTTTTATCCACATCACAATTTATTGCAATATTTACTTTAGTACTTGGTATTATTATATTTAATCTTAGCAAGTTTTTTAAAGGAGAGAAAAAAAGCATTGAAAGTTAATAAGTCAGTAATAATGTTTATGGTATTAATAATGCTTGTTACACCTTTATCAGGATGCTCTGTAGTTAATGATGTAGCAGTAAAGTTGAACTTTAGAAATGAAAAGTTTGATTACATAAAACAAAATAAGGTTGATAAAATTATAATACAGAATGTAAGAGATAGTGGATTTAGATTTATAGTAAATGATCCACAGGCTATAAATGATATATACAAAATACTTTCTAAAGGTAAGGAATGTAGTGAAAAAAGCTCACTTGATCCTGATTATATGTTTGAAGTATGGATTGGTGAAGAAGTAAAAAAATATTCATATGTAGTTGGAGCTAATTCTAATAAAGAAGGAAATTTCTATGATGATGAAAATGCATTTTCAGTACCTAAAAATTTAGAAAATACAATAATGCAGAATCTTTCATTTATAAGAAAACCAAGAAATTTTGAATATATTTATTATGAATCTATTTTAAAGGTTGTTGAATCAAATAAGGATTCACTATCAAATGGTAAGGTTGGAATAGATATATCTGGAGATGTAGATTGTTTGAAATACGTTTTTTCAAATGATTTAGAAGAATTTAAGAAAAATCTAAATAAGCTAATACCTAATGTTGATTTAGTTAGTAATAATTCAGAACAGTTTGATACAATAATAAAAGTAAAAAATAGGGGTTATAACAGTACAGCATTTAAAACATTGATAACAATAGATAATAAATTAGATAAATCTTTTAAAAGTTACTATATAACCGCAGAATATAATTATAAAGATTGGGACATCAATGTCAGCGGGGCAAATGAAATGCCTCAAGACTGGTAAAGAAAAGGAGGATAAAAATGGCAAGTTGTGATAACTGTCCAAGTAAGGACCAATGTAAAACAAAAAGTAATGGTGGATGTGAAACACAAATACCTAAAATAGCGCCTAGATATGGGAATATTAAAAATGTAATAGGTGTTATAAGTGGAAAAGGTGGTGTTGGTAAATCAACAGTTACTGGAATCATGGCTACAATGTTATCTAAAAAGGGATACAAAGTAGGAGTTCTAGATGCAGATATAACAGGGCCATCAATGCCAAGATTTTTTGGAATAAATGAAAAAAGATCATTAATAGAACCTTTAGATAATGAATTAGTTAGATTCAATCCTGTTGAAACAGCAGGTGGTATAAAGGTAATGTCTATGAATCTTGTTACACCAGTTGAAGAAGAACCTCTTATATGGAGAGGAGCTGTAATAAATGGTGTTTTAAAACAGCTTTATGGAGAAACTAATTGGGGAGAACTTGATTATTTACTTATAGATATGCCACCAGGAACTGGTGATATTGCATTAACAGTAATGCAAGAATTCCCTATTAATGAAATAGTAATAGTATCTACACCACAAGATATGGTTTCAATGATCGTTAAAAAGGTAGTTATAATGGCTCAGAAGATGGGAATAAAAATTAAAGGTGTTGTTGAAAATATGGCCTATATTAACTGTCCAGATTGTGATAAGAAGATAAGAGTATTTAGTAGAAAATCTTCTGAAGAAAATGCAGAGTACTTAGGATTACCATTATTAGGTGAGCTTCCAATAAATATAGAGCTTACAGAAGCACTTGAAGAAGGAAAAGCTGAACAATATGTTACTGAAAATCCTTTATATTCATTAATTTTTGAAGGATTATATTAAAAGAAGCAACTATATAGTTATGATAATTAAACCCTCGTATATTTTTATAATGAAATATACGAGGGTATTTATTTATTCATAGCAAATTATAATTATAGCATAGTGCTTGAATTTAGTAGATTAAAGAGATTTCTAAAAAATAAAATTAGAAGAAAATATTTGACTTTCCACCACACTGTTAACTGTCAACTAAAAGCATGGTGTAGTTACTTTTTTATTAGTTAATAAAATAAATACATAAATATAATATTTCTTGGGAAATATTAATAATGTAATTTTTAAAGAGAGGATGAATTTTTATGAAAGCAACTGTAGATAAAGATACATGCATTGCATGTGGATTATGTCCATCAATCTGTCCAGAATGTTTTGAAATTGAAGATGATGGTAAAGCAGGATTTATTGTTGATGAAGCACCAAGTGGATCTGAAGATGAGGTTAAAGAAGCAGCAGAAAGCTGTCCAGTAAGTGCAATTTCTGTTGATTAATCATTATTAAAATAAAAAGATACACTAAAAGTGTATCTTTTTATTTTAAGTAGATGTCAATAATTAGATATAATCTATAAAATTAAATCTATTGAAATTATCATTTTTCGTTTTATGGGATACATAATTATTAGACATTTGAGATGAACTTATTTCATACTTACTTATAGGATTATTAGGTAATATATGTGCAGGTGTAGTAGAGAATTCATCATTTGCATTAACTATTACAGCATCTCTATAAGTTGAGTCTAATACGAAATTTTTCATAAATAATCTCCTTTCAAAATTCGGTAAATTATTTATTATTATTTACAAAATTAATATAAATATACGAAAAGAGACTTTAATACAAATTTCGATTAAAGTCTCTTTAATTTAAAAATATAAATCATTATATATTATTTTAAAAACTTCTAGAGAATCCTCTATTTTAGATTTTAAGATAACTTTTTTATTTTCTAATTCATGCAATCCTTTTTCAGTAATTTTATATATTTTTTGAAAACGCTTATTAGGATTATCCCATTCACCTATAATTAAATCATCTTCCTCCATACGTTTTAAGAGAGGATATATTCCACCAGTACTTGGAGTCCACTTTCCATTAGTTTTTATACTTATACTGTGAGATATTTCGTTGCCATTTGTAGGCGATAGTGATAATAAGTATAGTACATATATAGGTAATAATCCTTTGGTAAAAATTTGAACAGATGATTCTTTTGGCTTCTTTGATTCCTTTTTTAAATCAGAAATTTTTTTCTTATATTCTTCGTATAGCCTTTTTTCTTCAGACTTAATATAATCATTTTTTGAAGCACCTAATTCACTCATACTTAATCCACCATTTCTACAATAAAGCCAACAAGACCTGGTCCAGTGTTTACGCCAAGAGCAGGCCCAATCATTCCACCTAAAGTACATTCAACTAAATTATCAGAATCCTTAATAGTGTTATATAGTAAATCTGCTTTGTCTGGAGCATCTCCATTCATAATCCATACTTTACATTTACCTTTTGCTAAGTAATCATTTAATATACTTGATAGTTTAGAAATAGATTGTTTGGTTCCTCTTACTTTTGAGTATGTGTGAAAACCATCATCTTTTATTGTTATTATTGGCTTTATATTAAGGGCTTCAGCTATTGTTCCAGCAACTTTACCTATTCTTCCGCCTTTTTTTAAATATGTTAATGTATCTAGTGTAAAGAAAACATCAATTTTCTTTCTTATTGTAGGAAGTTCATTTGTTATTTCATTAAATGATTTTCCTTCTTCAATTAGGGCAGCTGTTTCTAAAACCATTGCACCCTCAGACATTGTAAGAGTAAGAGAATCAAATACAAATGTAGTAATATCAGAAACACTTTCAGAAGCTAATCTAGCAGCATTAAAAGTACCTGAGAAGCAATTAGATATTGTTATAATTATTGCATGAGTATACCCATCAGATTTTAGTTTCTCTAACAATTCAGTGAATTCGCTTATACTTGGTAGTGATGTAGTAGGAATTTCAGTTGGTAATTTTTCATAAAGCATTGAAGGTGTTATATCTACTCCATCTTTATATTCTTTATCTGAAAATATGATTTTAAAAGGTAGAACATGTATATTATATTTTTTTATTAACTCTGAATTAATATCAGAAGCACTATCTGTAATTAATGCAATTTTTTCCACTAAGAACCCTCCTATAATTTAAAAATCTTTAAATTAATTATATCACTATTGATAATATTATCAATAGTGATAACTATATCAATAGTGATATAGTTTTCTTATTTAGAAAATAATTATTTATATAGAGAATTGTAAATAAACAGTCCAATATTAGTAAATAAGTTAATATTAACATATTTAAAATAAGTCAACTATTGAACATACATATAAAATAATCAAATAGTAAGATAATCATACCTATTCCAAGATAATTAAAATATAGAGGTAAAAAAATTAAAAATTAAAAGCATTGCGAAGGAATATTTAATACAGTATAATAATACAGTATTAAATATACAATATATTGTGCCATGGAGGGAATAATAATGCTATATGTTGTGAAGAGAGATGGGAGAGAGGTAGAGTTTAACTCGGATAAAATTGCACAAGCAATAAAAGGTTCAGCTAGTGAAATCGGTTTAACTCTTAAGGAAAGTGAAGTCTTAACTACTGTTGCAAAGGTAACAGATTATATTGAAATAGAATATAAAAAATCTATAACTGTTGAACAAATACAAAATTTTGTAGAAAGAGCACTACAAAATCAAGGTCATATAGATATAGCAGTAGCTTATTCAACATATAGGAAAGAAAGAACTAAAGTAAGAGAAATAAAATCAGATTTAATGAAAGCAATTCGCCAGATAGGTGTGGAAACTGATAGAGACAATGCTAACGTAGGAAACAATTTTAGTTCCAAGTTATTAAGAATAGCATCTGAGTCAAATAAATGGAATACACTTGCTGTTATGCCTAAAAATTTAGCGAAGGCTCATGAAACAGGAGATTTATATTATCATGATTTAGATAGCTATAATTTAACTGTAAATTGTCTTCATATCCCAACTAAAGAAATGCTAGTTGATGGGTTTAATACTGGATATGGAACAATTAATGCACCAAAGAGAATAGAAACAGCAGCTGAATTATCATGTATATTATTACAGTCAACTCAAAATGACATGTTTGGAGGACAATCACATCCAGATTTTGATAATGATATGGCTATTTTTGTAGAACCTACAAGAGAAGAAGTAAGAAAGGAACTAGAAGAATTAGGAGTTCCTTCAGAAAAGATAGATGAATTAACAGAGAAAAAGGTTAATAAGAGAGTTCATCAAGCTATGCAGGGTGTTGTTTATAATTTAAATACTATGCATTCAAGAGCAGGATCTCAGGTACCATTTAGTTCTATTAACCTTGGATTACCAGATAGTGATGATGCAGCACTTGTATGTGAAATATTCCTATTAGAATACGAAAAAGGATTAGGTAGGGGTGAACAACCTATATTCCCTAATATAATATTTAGAGTTAAGGATGGCGTTAATAGAGAAGAAGGAGATCCATATTTCTACTTATATAAATTAGCATGTAGAGTAGCAGCTAAGAGAATGAATCCTACATTCATGAATATTGATGCAGATTTCAATAAAGAATATTACGATAGAGGATATGTTCCAGCAACAATGGGATGTAGAACTTATCTTATGAAGAATGTAAATGGTGAACCTGGATGCAAAGGAAGAGGAAATATAGCACCTACAACTATGAATCTTCCTAGAATAGGCCTACAAGCAAAAGGAGATTTAAATAAATTCTTTGAAATACTAGATGCTAGACTTAACCTTGCAAAAGAATCATTAATTCATAGATACAATGTATTAAAGAATTTAAAAGTTAAGGATTTACCTTTTGTAGCAGGTCAAGGTCTTATGAAAGGTTCTGAAGGACTATGTCCTGATGATTCCATTGAACCAATATTAAAACAAGGAACTTGGGGAATTGGATTTATAGGATTGGCAGAAACATTAGTAGCTTTAGTAGGTAAGCATCATGGAGAAGATGAGAAAGCTAGAGAATTAGGAATAAAAATAATTGAGCACATAAGACAATATTGCGATAGATTAACAGAAGAATATAAGTTGAATTGGAGTTGTTACGCTACACCAGCAGAAGGACTCTCAGGTAAATTTATAAAACAAGATAAGAATATATTTGGAAAAATAGAAGGAGTTACAGACAAGGAGTATTATACAAATAGTTTCCATGTTCCTGTATCATATCCAATATCAATTAAAGATAAAATTGATATTGAAGCACCTTATCATAAGCTTTGCAATGGTGGTCATATAAGCTATATTGAAGTTGATGATGCTCCTACAGAAGAAGCTGTTATGGATATAATAAATTATGCATATAAGAAAACTAATATAAGCTATATGGGGATAAATTTCCATATAAGATATTGTAAAAATTGTGGGACATATTTACAAGAACATCAACATGAATGTCCAAATTGTAGAAGTACTGATATTCAAGGAATTTCAAGAGTAACAGGATACCTTAGTCTTGATGAAAGATTTGGACCAGGAAAATACTATGAAAGAGAAGATAGAATATCTCATACTGAAAATCATAAGCATCATTATTAAAAATATTAATAAAAAACTCATTAAACTTAATATAATTAAGTTTAATGAGTTTTTTATTATGAAAATTATGTGAAATAAGTGCAGTTGAATTAACATAACAATCAAAAGTATGCAATAAATAAAAAAAAACTTGCAATAACTATAAGTAAAAAGCAAAAAAAACGGTTAAAAATCTAAAACTGTGAAGGAAGATGTATGATTTGTTGCAAAAAAATAATAATAATACTTGTCTGATAATACTAAAATATGCTATTATAAATGTGTACTGTAAATTAAAAGGAAATTAATTTATGCAATAAGCAAAATATTAAAATGGGGGAATTAGCATGGTAATTAATGATAAGGAAAACAAAAAGATTACTATAGTAGATACGACTCTTAGAGATGGGGAACAAACAGCTGGGGTAGTTTTCGCTAATGAAGAAAAAATTGTTATAGCTGAAATGTTAAGTGATTTAGGCGTTGACCAATTAGAGGTTGGTATTCCAACTATGGGTGGAGATGAAAAGCAAGCTATAACAGAAATTGTTAAGAGAAATTTAAAATCAAGCATAATGGCTTGGAATAGAGCTGTAATAAGTGATATAGAACAATCAATAGATTGTGGTGTTGATGCAGTGGCAATTTCAACATCAGTATCAGATATCCATATACAACACAAACTTAAAAAGTCAAGAGAATGGGTATTAGATAATATGGTTAAATCTGTTGAGTTTGCAAAGAAAAATGGACTATATGTTTCGGTTAATGGTGAAGATGCATCAAGAGCAGATAGAGAATTTTTAGTTGAATTTATAAATGCAGCAAAACAAGCAGGAGCAGATAGATTTAGGTTCTGTGATACAGTTGGAATAATGGAACCATTTAGTCTTAGAGATGAGATTAAATATCTTTATGATAAAACAAAATTTGATATAGAAATGCATACACATAATGATTTTGGTATGGCAACAGCAAATGCTTTGGCTGGACTTCATGGCGGTGCTACACACGTTGGGGTTACTGTAAATGGCCTTGGTGAAAGAGCTGGAAATGCTGCGTTAGAAGAAGTTTTAATGTCACTTATGATAGTATGTGGATACAAAGGTGAAAATATAAATACAAAAATGTTCAGAGAAGTATCTGAATATGTTTCAAGAGCATCTGGAAGGGAACTACCAAAATGGAAGGCCATTGTTGGAACTAATATGTTTGCTCACGAATCAGGAATACATGCAGATGGAGCACTAAAAGATCCTAAAAACTATGAAGCTTTTGATCCAGATATAGTTGGACTTGAAAGACAAATACTCATAGGAAAGCATTCAGGAAGAGCTGCTGTAGTTAATAAGTTTGCAGAATATGATATAACTCTTACAGATGATGAATCAAAAGGAATATTAGAACTTGTTAGATCAACTTCCGTGAGATTAAAAAGAACTCTTTTTGATAAAGAAGTTGTTCAATTATATAAGGAATATCATAGACAATTAGAAGAAAAAAAATGTGATTAATTTACTAAATCAATATATAAAAAAAGGTTGTATAGGCACGTTCATTATTGCAATTTAGTAATATTTCGATAATGAATATGTGCTTTAAGTTTAGAAAATACATAATAAGCAATGAAATAGGGGGAACATCAAAGTGGGAGATAATTTAGTATATAAAATTTTAAAAAGCCATATAGTTGAAGGTGAATTAAAGGTTGGAGAACCAGTAGCGTTAAAGATTGACAAGACTTTAACTCAAGATTCAACTGGAACAATGGCATATCTTCAATTAGAAGCTATGGGAATAGATAGAGTTAAAACAAAAAAATCTGTAGCATTTGTTGATCATAACATGTTACAACAAGGATTTGAAAATGCTGATGATCATAAATTTATTCAAACTGTTGCATCTAAATATGGAGTATATTTTTCAAAGCCAGGAAATGGTATATGTCATCAAATATTCTTAGAAAGATTCTCAACTCCAGGCGATACTTTAATAGGATCTGACAGTCATACTCCAACAGCAGGTGGAGTTGGTATGCTTGCTATGGGTGCAGGTGGATTAGACGTTGCATTAGCTATGGGTGGTGGAGCTTATAATATAAATACTCCAAAGGTTGTAAAAGTTGAACTTACAGGATCATTAAATAAAATGGTTTCTGCTAAAGATGTAATACTTGAAGTATTAAGAATGCTTACTGTTAAAGGTGGAGTTGGTAAAGTATTTGAATATGCAGGAGAAGGTGTTAAGAGTCTTTCTGTTCCAGAAAGAGCGACTATAACTAACATGGGTGCTGAACTTGGAGCAACAACTTCAATTTTTCCAAGTGATGAAAGAACTTTAGAATTTTTTAAAGCACAAGGAAGAGAAGACGAATGGATAGAATTCAAACCAGATGCAGATGCAGTTTATGATGAAGTTGTAACTGTTAATTTAAGTGAATTGAAACCATTAACAGCTAAACCACATATGCCAGATAATGTAGTTAAAGTAACTGATGCTGGAAAAATTAAAGTAGACCAAGTATTTATCGGAAGTTGTACAAACTCTTCATATATGGATTTAATGAAGGTTGCAAGAATTTTAAAAGGCAAAAAAGTTAATCCTAATGTGAGTTTAGTAATTGGACCAGGATCAAGACAAGTTATGGAGATGATTGCTAGGAATGGTGCATTAGCAGATATTATAAGTGCTGGAGCAAGAATCCTTGAAAATTCTTGTGGACCATGTATCGGTATGGGTCAAGCGCCTGGAACAAATGGAATATCTTTAAGAACAGTAAACAGAAATTTCTATGGAAGAAGTGGAACATTATCTGGACAAATATATATTGTAAGTCCAGAAACAGCTGCAGTTTCAGCAATTAATGGATATTTAACTGATCCAAGAGAAATTGTTAGTGATGTAGATTTAGATATAGAAATGCCAGAAAAATTCATTATAGATGATTCAATGATTTTAGAACCAGCAGCAACTAATGCTGAAGTAGAAGTTGTAAGAGGTCCAAACATAAAACCATTCCCAATAGGAAAAGAATTAGGTTCAGATGTGGATGGAAAGGTAGTTATTAAAGTTGAAGACAATATAACAACAGATCATATTATGCCTTCAAATTCTAAGTTATTACCATTTAGATCTAACATACCTTATCTTTCAGAATTCTGTTTTAGCACAATAGATGCAGAGTTCCCTAAGAGAGCTAAAGATAATAATGGTGGATTCATTATTGCTGGAGGAAACTATGGTCAAGGTTCAAGCAGAGAGCATGCTGCACTTGCACCTTTATACTTAGGAATTAAAGGTGTTGTAGCTAAATCATTTGCAAGAATTCATAAAGCTAACTTAATTAACAATGGAATAATTCCAATGGAATTTAAGAATGAAGCTGATTATGATAAGATTGACTTATTAGACGAATTAAAAATTGAAGGTATAGAAAATGCCTTAGTTGATGGAAAAGTGATAGTTAAGAACTTAACTAAGAATGTTGAATTTGAAGCTATAGCAGATCTTACAGAAAAAGAAATTGCAGTAATAAAAGCTGGTGGAAGATTAAATTACGTAAAGGCTAATAGCTAGGAATTAATAAATAAAATGACAGATTAGTATATCAATGCATAATAAAATATGCAGATGCTAATCTGTCTTTTTTATTTAATGATATAATAGATATGTATTATAATTGACATGTGAAAATGAAAAGTTAAAGTTAAAAACTTTACTGAGAAATTTTTTATATCATATGTAGGTTTATAATTGGAACATATATATTCACAAAAAATACTAAATACAAAATTAAAATTTTAGTAAAGTAAGTACGTGGGAGTTTGATAGTTATGGATAAAGATATACGATTATCAGGAATAGCATATGAGAGTTTAGTAAATGGTCCAGGAATTAGAAGAGTATTTTTCTCACAAGGATGTAAGCATAATTGTAAAGGCTGTTTTAACCCTGATACACACGATTTTAATGGTGGAGAAAACCGTAATATGGATGAATTGATAGAATCAGTTTTAGATAATCCTATGATTAAAGGTGTGACTTTTAGTGGAGGAGATCCATTAGAACAGGCAGAGAAGTTTGCATATATGGCAAAGGCGTTTAAGAACAATAGCTTAAATATATGGTGCTATACAGGTTATACTTATGAATATATAAGAGAACATAAAGATGAAAATAATGGTTGGAATGAACTTTTAAATAATATAGATGTTCTTGTTGATGGAAAATTTGAAGAAGAGAATATGCAAGAAGGTTTAAAATTTAGAGGTTCAACAAATCAGAGAATAATAGACATAAAAGAGAGTTTAAATCATGGTAAGATAGTAACACTAGATTATTAAGATAATAATAGATTAAATATATTTTGTGCAAAGGGGTATGGAAAATGGAATACATTTTAGAAAATTCAAAATTAAGAATCAAGTCAAGGACTTATGGTGGAGAAATAACTTCAATATTGAATAAGGAGAATAAAGAAGAATATTTATGGAATGGTAATCCTGAGTATTGGAAATATCATGCACCAATATTGTTCCCAATTGTAGGAAAGGTTGCAGATTCAAAATATAGGGTTAATGGAAAAGTATATGAACTTCCACAGCATGGATTAGCAAGGGTATCAGAATTTTCTATGATTGATAAAAAGGAAGATGAAATTACATTTGAATTGAAATATTCAGAAGAATCATTAAAAGTTTATCCTTATAAATTTTCTTTAAAGTCTAACTATAGATTAGAAGATGATGGAGTTAGAATAACTTATATTGTGGAAAACTTAGATGACAAAAAGATATATTTTTCTATAGGAGCTCATCCAGCATTTATGTGTCCTATAGATAAAAACGATTTACTAGAAAATTGTTATATTGAATTTAATAAAATTGAGAATAGTAAGCAAATTACACTTACAGAGGAAGGATATTTATCTCATAGTAGTAGTGATTGCTTAAAGGACACAAATAAATTGATTTTATCTAAAGAACTTTTTAAAAATGATGCGTTAGTTTTCAATGATTTAAAATCAAATAAAATGACTATAAAATCAGAAAAGAGCGATAAATCTTTAGAAGTGGATTTTACAGGATTTCCTTATATGGGAATATGGGCACCTAAAGATGGAGCACCTTTTGTTTGTATAGAACCTTGGTTTGGGCATGCTGATTATTATGACTTTAATGGTGATTTTACGGAAAAAGAAGGTATTAATTCTATTGATGTTTGTGAAAAATTTAGTTGCACGTATAAGGTAACAGCTAGATAAAATTAATATGTATCAACAATAAGAGTATTGTACAAAATAAAAATATCAAAAAGTTTTCCACAAAATTATG
This sequence comes from Clostridium butyricum, assembly GCF_006742065.1. NCBI lineage: Bacteria > Bacillati > Bacillota > Clostridia > Eubacteriales > Clostridiaceae > Clostridium > Clostridium butyricum. Next base: position 117,211 of record NZ_AP019716.1, read on the forward strand.
AAAAAACGAATATAGTTGTGGATTATTATTTTGATGTTGTGGATAAAATTTAAACATATGCTTATTAAAAAGTTGGTGAGAAACATGATTTTAGAAAAAAGCTTTTATAGTAAAGGTGCTTTAGATTTGGCGAAAGAACTATTAGGTAAAACTATTGTAAGAAAAATAGATGGAAGAGTTTTAAAAGGAAAGATAGTTGAAACAGAAGCTTATATAGGGGAAATTGATAAAGCGTCACATGCATATAACGGAAGAAGAACAGCAAGAACAGAGCCTTTATTTCATGAAGGTGGAATTGCATATGTGTATTTTATATACGGTCTTTACCACTGTTTTAATGTAATAAGTGGAGAGAAGGATAAGGGTGAGGGAGTATTAGTTAGAGCAGTTGAGCCCTTAAATGAATTTAACTATATATCACAAAAAAGGTTTAAAAAGAATTTCGATGAATTAAGCAACGCAAAGAAAAAGACAGTTACAAATGGTCCGTCAAAATTATGTATGGCTTATTCAATAGATAAAAGTGAAAATTATAAAAAGCTATATGAAAATGGGGATTTTTATATAGAAGATTCTAATGAAAGTGATTTCGAAATAGTTGAAACTAAGAGGATTGGAATTGATTATGCTGAAGAAGCAATTGATTTTCCGTGGAGATTCTATATAAAAGGAAATTCATATATATCTGTTAAATAAATCAAAGCAACAATCAATTGAAAAGTAATATTTTTATACTAAACTACATAAAAAAGCTGATAATAATTCAGGTTGTGAGTTATTATCAGCTTTTAATTATATTTTCTAGAATTCAGAAGTTCCAGGAGTTCTAGGGAATGGTATTACGTCTCTTATGTTAGTCATACCAGTAATGTACATAATTAATCTTTCGAATCCTAAACCGAATCCAGCGTGTTTAGTTTCTCCGTATTTTCTTAATTCTAAGTACCACCAGTAATCTTCTTTAGCAAGACCTAATTCAGCCATTCTAGCTTCTAAAACATCAAGTCTTTCTTCTCTTTGACTTCCTCCGATGATTTCACCGATTCCAGGAACTAAAAGATCTGTTGCTGCAACAGTCTTGTTATCATCATTCATTCTCATATAGAATGCTTTGATATCTTTTGGATAATCAGTTACAAATAGAGGTTTCTTGAAGTGTTCTTCAGTAAGATATCTTTCATGTTCTGTTTGTAAGTCGATTCCCCAAGATACAGGATAATCAAATTCTTTTCCGCATTTTTCTAATATTTCAACAGCTTCTGTATAAGTTACTCTAGCAAAGTCAGAAGAAACTACGTGATTTAATCTTTCTAATAATCCTTTGTCAACAAATGAGTTGAAGAATTGCATTTCTTCTGGACATTCATCTATTACATATTGGATTACATACTTAAGCATTGCTTCTGCAAGTTCCATATCATCTTGTAGGTCAGCAAAAGCTATTTCAGGTTCTATCATCCAGAATTCAGCAGCGTGTCTTGTAGTGTTAGAATTTTCAGCTCTGAATGTTGGTCCGAATGTATATATATTTCTAAATGCTAAAGCAAAGCATTCAGCATTTAATTGACCAGAAACAGTAAGATTAGTTTCTTTTCCAAAGAAATCTTTAGTGTAATCAACGTTACCTTCTTTTGTTAATTCAGGAGTTTTTGGATCTAAAGTTGTAACTCTGAACATTTCTCCAGCACCTTCACAGTCACTACCAGTTATGATTGGAGTGTGTGTATATACGAAGTTTTGTTCTTGGAAGAACTTATGTATTGCATAAGCAGCAACAGAACGAACTCTGAAAGTTGCAGAGAATGCATTACTTCTTGGTCTTAAATGAGCAATGCTTCTTAAATATTCAAAAGTGTGTCTTTTCTTTTGTAGAGGATAGTCTGAGTTTGACATTCCTTCTATAATTATTTCTTTTGCCTGTACTTCAAATGGTTGCTTAGCATCAGGTGTAGCAACTAAAGTTCCAGTTATAGTAAGAGACGAACTTATAGGTAATTTTGAAATTTCCTTAAAATTGTCTAACTTTTCATCAAATACTATTTGAATGTTTTTAAAAAATGAACCATCATTTATTTCTATGAATCCAAAAGCATTAGATGCTCTTAAAGTTCTGATCCATCCTGATATTGTTACATCCTTTGATAAGAAATCATCAGCATTTCTATAAAGGCTTCTAATTAAAGTTGATTTTGCCATAATATATGACCTCCATTGTTCATGATTAATTTTACAAAATAATGAAAAATTTTTTTCATAAAATTTGCAAAGAAAAAATTAAAAATATTATATTTTTTAGCACGAGCCAATACAATATTCACAAATGAAATATATGAGCAATTTAAAGTAAAAGATTAAATTGCTCAATGTATACTATTACGGTTAATGCTAAATAAATTTTACAATACTTTCTTGGTCAATGCAACTAACCATATGTATCATATAGTGATAATATTAAAATGCTAAATCTATTATTCTACTCCAGTTTCAAATGAATGGATTAAAGTTTGAGGAAAATCGAGCATAGTCATATCTTTAATAATCTTTTTCACTTCATAAGTTACTTCTTTAATTTTTACTTTTACGCCTCCAGAATTAGTGATGTCCATTATACAGTATGTTGGGTTTGGTCTGCCGATTTTAGGTTTTCCAACACTTCCACAATTAATAAATAGTTTATTTCCAAATTCCTTTGCACAAGGGATATGAGTATGGGCGCAAAGGAGTATGTCCTCTTTTAATGCGCTCATTATTTCGGATGTATTTTCACCATCTTGAAGTAAATATTCATTAATCTTATTAGGACTTCCGTGAACAAACAAAATACTTTTGTTAGCGATATTTAAAGATAGAGTAGAGGGTAAGTTATCAAGGAATATTCTATTTTCTTCTCTTAATTCGTTAACAGCCCAAGGCATAGAAAAAGAATTTATAGGATTTTCTCTGATGAATGAAAATTCATTATCTACAACGGAACTATCGTAATTTCCTTTCAAACAAAGAATATTACGTCTTCTTATGGTAGATACAACTTCATTTGGATGTGGACCGTATCCTACTAAATCGCCCAAGCAGACTATGGTATCAACTCTTTCACTATCTATATCTTCTAAAACAGTCATAAGTGCATAAATATTAGCATGAATATCTGATATTACAGCTATTTTCATAAGTAATCCTCCCTAAATGCATAAAAATTATGTCATTATATAATTTTCTATATGTTTGAATTTAAAACTTTAAATATATTATATCATTCATGGTTAAAGTAAGAATATGATTTTTTATGGAAAAGTTATATAATAAGTAAAAAACTATTAAAGTTAAGCAAGATGTGTTTATAAATATATTTAATAGACATAAAGAGGAGGCTCTAAAAATGAAAAAACAAAGAGTATTAAATGTTATTAATGAAATGGAGAAGGCAGGTTTATCTCAGATTATAGTATCATCTACTGCATCCATATATTATCTTACTGGAAAATGGATTTCTGCAGGAGAAAGAATGATAGCCTTATATTTAAATAAAAATGGAGAGCACAAATTTATAGTAAATAAGTTATTTCCAATTGAAGAAGACTTAGGCGTTGAAATTGTATGGTATACAGATAGTGAAGACTCAATTAAGATTTTAAGTAATATAGTTAATAAAAATGAAGCATTGGGTGTAGATAAATTCTGGCCAGCTCAATATATTATAAGACTAATGGAACTTAATGCCGTAAAAGGATTTGTAAATTCATCAGGAATAATTGATGAACTTAGAATGGTTAAAGATGAAGAAGAAAAAGATCTTATGAGAAAATCATCAAAGATTAATGATAAGGTTATGGAAGCGCTTAAGAGTGAACTAAGAGAAGGTTATACTGAAAAGTATTATGCAAGATTGTTAGCTGAAATATATGAAAATGAAGGAGCTCAAGGTTTCTCTTTTGATCCAATACTTGCATATGGTGAAAATGCAGCAGATCCTCATCATGAGCCAGATGGAACTAAGCTTAAAAAAGGAGATAGTTTAGTTATTGATATTGGAGGAATATATAATCACTATTGCTCAGATATGACAAGAACTGTATTCTTTGGGAAAGAACCAAGTCAAGAGCATAGAAGAATATATGAAATAGTTAGAAATGCTAACTTAAATGCTATTTCAAAAGTTAAAGATGGAGTTAAATTTTCAGATATAGATGCAGCAGCAAGAGATTTTATAACAGAAGAAGGGTTTGGAGAATACTTTACTCACAGAACTGGACATAGCATAGGTTTAGAGATTCATGATAAAGGTGATGTAAGTTCTATTAATCATGCAGAAGTAAAAGAAGGGATGATTTTTTCTATTGAACCAGGAATTTACCTTCCAGGCAATATAGGTGTTAGAATTGAGGATTTAGTGCTTGTAACTAAAGATGGATGTGAAATATTAAATTCAGTGCCAAAAGAAATTACTGTAGTTTAATTTAGAATTAAGGCTGCTCCATATTAGAAGCAGCCTTTTAAAATATTATTTATTTTCTAAATATTTTTCACCAACAATAACTACATCTCCAGCACCAACTGTTAATAATAAATCTCCATCGCCAAGCTTAGATTTTACGTATTCTAAAGCTTCATCATGTGAATGAACATTTGTACAATTTACACCGGTAGAGCGTATTGCATTTCCAAGTTCTTCAGAAGATACTAAACCAGTATCTTTTTCACGAGCAGCATAGATATCCATTAAAATAAGTTCATCACATTCATTAAAACAATGTGTGAATTCATCAAATAATGTTTTAGTTCTAGTGTATGTGTGTGGTTGGAATACACAGTATACTTTATTATGGTCTATTTTTTGGGCTGTATTTAGAGTCGCTTTTATTTCTGTTGGATGATGAGCATAATCATCTATTACAGTAACGCCATTTAATTCGCCTTTATATTCAAATCTTTTATGAGCACCTTTGCATTTTGATAAACCTTCAACTGTATCTTTATCAGCAATGTTAAAAATCAAAGAAACACATATAGACGCAAGTGCATTTAAGACATTATGCTTACCAGGTACATTTAAAGTTAGAGAAAATAGCTTTTTATCAGACTTATAAACATCAAATGATGCACATCCCATTTTATTAAAAGTGATATTTTTAGCAGTGACATCTGAATCATCATTAAATCCATAACTTACAGTATTACATTCAGCATTTGAAAGAATTTCTTTAACTCTTTCATCATCTCCATAACCAACAAGATAACCATCCTTTGGTATCAATTTTGAAAAGGCCATAAAAGTATCTGCTATTTCATTAATATCTTTATAGCAGTCTAAGTGATCAGCATCGATATTTAAGATAATTCCAACATAAGGTGGGAATTTTAAGAATGATTTTTTATATTCACAAGCTTCGGTTAAAAAATATTCACTGTTACCAATTCGGAAATTTCCTCCGATAACATCTAATTCTCCACCAACTAAGATTGTAGGATCTAAATTTGCAGCTAATGTAACGTGAGAAAGCATTGAAGTACATGTTGTTTTACCATGAGTACCTGAAACTGCTACATTATATTTGTGACCTTTCATTATATGTCCCAAAAATTCAGCTCTGTCCATTAAAAGTATATTTTGATCTTTAGCTGCCAATATTTCAGGATTATCGGAAGGAATGGCAGCAGTATAAACTACTAAATCTACATCTTTTTTTATGTTATCTTTGTTATGACCTATGTAAATTTCAGCACCTTCAGCTCTTAATTTTTCAACGATAGGTGAATCTTTAAAATCTGATCCAGACACTTTGAAACCGCTGTTTAGTAGAACGGCAGCAAGACCACTCATACTGATACCGCAAATACCTATAAAATGAATTTTTTTATCTCTATCTTTTAAGAAATCAAAAGACACGAAATCAACTCCTTTGCTACTTATAGAATTACTAATTCTAATATTTATTTATAAATTAAGATATAAAATCAATATCACCATTAAGATATTATTGTATAAATTGTAGAGGAGAAACACCATACTATAATAATATTTGTAATTTATTATTAATATGTTTCTAAATTTACACATAATATTTAAATTCAAAATTTTAATTTTACACTTTAACTATAATTATATACATTTTTTTTTGAATCAACCATAAAATAAAAAAATATATAAGAAATTATGGAAAAAATTTTTTATTATTAATAAATTTATCTATTTATTAGATTAATATATGTAATTTATTAAAAAATTTAACTGGAAGTATGAAAAAATTATATATATAATATAACTTTATGGATAAAATCATTGCTATTAATTCGAAATTAGAATAAAATATGAATATTAAGTGAATTTAACAAATAAAAATTCGTGTAGGTGATATAGATGGAGAAATTTACTAGAAATAAAAGAGTAGTTGCCATAACTAAGATTTTGTTAGAAAACCCTAATAAAATAATAGGGTTAAATAGATTTCTAGAATTATTAAATGCGGCAAAATCCACAATAAGTGAAGATATTGTAGTCGTAAGAGAAGTTTTAGAAAAGCTTCAAATGGGAAAAATTGAAACTGTTGCAGGGGTTGCAGGTGGTATCAAGTATATTCCAGGTAATGGTGATGAAAGTAATAGAGCGTTTGCTTTAGAATTATGTAAACAATTAGAAGATGATGGAAGAGTTATTCCAGGGAATATTATTTATATGACTGATTTAATGTATAATCCAGAAATTATAAGTAAGGCTGGTGTTATGCTTTCATCATGTTTCAAGGCAAGTGATATTGATTATGTTATTACTGTTGAAACTAAAGGAATTCCTTTGGCTTATGAAGTAGCAAGGAACTTAGGAGTACAACTTGTTATTGCAAGAAGAGATAGTCAGGTTACAGAAGGTCCTACAGTTACTATAAATTATGTTTCAGGAAGTAATGGAAGACTTCAACAGATGTCATTATCAAAAAAATCAATGAAAAATAACAGCAGATGTATTTTTATTGATGATTTTATGAAAGGTGGCGGAACTGCTATCGGAATTAAGGATCTATTAAAGGAGTTTGATAGTGAATTAGTAGGAATTGGAGTATTAGTTGATAATAAACAAACAGAAAAGAAACTTGTAGATGAGTATGTATCTATTGTTGAATTAAAAGAAGTAGATAAATCAGCAATTGTAGGAATACAACCATCAAAATTATTTGCTTAATATTAAAAAATAGTATTTATAATAGAATACACATTTAAGAACAGAAGATCAGTGGGGTTTCTGTTCTTTTTTTATTATAAAATTATGTTAATTATTTGATTTTAAATAAATTTATTGATATTTTATTAAATAATTAAAAGGAATTTAGAAATTTATGGAGAAATTATATAAATATTAACTTATTTTAAAGCAACTGGAGGGGTTTAGGATGCAAATTACAGACGTTAGAATTAGAAAAATAGCATCAGAAGGTAAAATGAAGGGAATTGTTTCTGTGACATTTGATAATGAATTTGTTGTTCATGATATTAAAGTTATAGAAGGTCAAATGGGCTTATTTATTGCTATGCCAAGTAGAAAAACACCAGATGGAGAGTTTAAAGATATTGCTCATCCAATTAATACAGAAGCAAGAGAAAAAATTCAGACAGCTATTTTAGAAGCATATGAAAAAGCTTTATCAGAAGAAGCGCCACAAGAATAAGCAATAGAAACGTAAGAGGAAGAAGTAAATCTTCCTCTTGTTTGTTTTATTAAATTAGATGAAAAGTGGTGAAGCAGATTAATATTCTATTATTGATACTTTTGATATTACAAGATATGAATACCTTGAAATAAAAGTATGTTTCAAATATAATTAATATGAATATTAGAAGTGAAAAATAAGTTAATTAATCGTTTAATTAATATATAATGAGGTGTTATTTATGTATAAATGTGCACTAGTTTTAGCGGCTGGTCAAGGCAAGAGAATAAAATCAGATTTACCAAAGGTATTACACAAAGTTTGTGGTAAAGAAATGGTAAAACATGTTATAGATTCTATTAGAAGTGCTGAAATAGATGATGTGAATTTAATAATAGGAAAAGGTGCAGAGCTTGTAAAGGAAAGAACAAGTGATAAAAACGTATCTTATTCTCTTCAAGCAGAACAGCTTGGTACGGGTCATGCTGTTAAGTGTGCTAAAGAATTTTTGCATGGCAAAAAAGGTGTTGTTGCAGTATTTGCAGGAGATACTCCATTAATAAAAACATCTACAATTAAAAAGTTATTTGATGAACACATCAACAATGAAAACTCAGCAACAATACTAACATCACTAGTTGAAGATCCAACAGGTTATGGAAGAATAGTAAGAGATGATAATGGTGAAGTGTTAAAGATAGTAGAGCATAAGGATTGTAATGAAGAAGAACTTAAGATTAATGAAATGAATACTGCTATCTATTGTTTCGATATTGAATTATTAGAAAAAGCTTTAGATAAAATAAATAATAATAATAATCAAGGTGAATATTATTTGACTGATGTCATAGAAATATTAAAGGAAGAAGACAAAAAGGTTGGAGCAGTTGTAACTGAATTTGAAGAAACAATAGGAGTTAATTCAAGAGTTCAACTTGCACAAGCAGAAGAAATTCTTAGAAATAGAATAAACATCATGCATATGGATAATGGTGTTACTTTAATAGATCCTAAGACAACATATATTGGAGTTGATGTTGAAATAGGAAAGGATACTATTATATATCCTAATAATATTTTAGAAGGCAATACAAAAATAGGTGAAAGATGTCTTCTATATCAAAACTCAAGAATATCAAATAGTATTATTGGGAATGATGTAGATATTCAATCTTCTGTAATATTAGATAGTAAAGTGGGAGAAAATACTACAGTGGGACCTTTTGCATATATCCGTCCAGAAACAACAATTGGTAAACATGCAAGAATAGGTGATTTTGTTGAAATTAAAAAATCTACTATTGGTGATGGAACTAAGGTATCTCATTTAACTTACATTGGAGATGCAGAAGTTGGATCGGAATGTAATTTTGGATGTGGAACAGTAGTAGTAAATTATGATGGTAAAGAAAAGCATAAGACAATAATAGGAGATCATAGCTTTATAGGATGTAATACAAATCTTGTATCACCAGTAAAAGTTGCTGATAATACTTATATTGCTGCAGGATCAACTATTACATGTGAAGTAAAAGAAGGAGACCTTGCAATAGCAAGAGCTAAACAAAGAAATATTAGTGGATGGGTAGATAAAAAGGGTCTAAAAAAATAAACTTTTAAATATAAAGATAATCCATAAATTTTAAGGAGGTCTTCCTAATGATAGGTCATGTAAGAAATATAAAAATTTTCACTGGAAATTCACACTGTAAATTAGCTGAAGATATTTCTGATATCTTAGGAGTTGCAGTAGGAAAGTCAAAGGTTTCAACATTTAGTGATGGAGAAATATCAGTTGATATTAATGAGACTGTAAGAGGAATGGATGTATTTATAGTTCAATCTACATGCTCACCTGTTAACAATAATCTTATGGAACTGTTAATAATGATAGATGCCTTTAAAAGAGCATCAGCAGGTAGAATAACAGCAGTTGTTCCTTACTATGGATACGCAAGGCAAGATAGAAAAGCTAAATCCAGAGATCCTATTACAGCTAAGTTAGTTGCAGATTTATTGACAGCAGCAGGTGCAAATAGAGTACTTACTATGGATTTACATGCATCACAGATACAAGGATATTTTAATATACCTGTTGATCATCTTTTAGGAGGGCCAATACTTGCAGAATATTTTATATCTAAAGGACTTGAAGATCAAGATGATGTTGTTGTGGTTTCACCGGATCTTGGTAGTGTGACACGAGCAAGAAAGTTTGCAGATAATTTACATGCGCCTATAGCAATTATAGATAAGAGAAGACCAAAAGCAAATGTTTCTGAAATAATGAATATTATTGGTGATGTTGAAGGTAAAAGATGTATATTGATAGATGATATGATTGATACAGCAGGAACTATAACTAATGCAGCTAATGCACTTAAGGATTTAGGTGCTAAAAATGTATATGCATGTTGTACACATGGAGTTTTATCTGGGCCAGCGATGGATAGGATAAATAAATCAGCAATAGAAGAACTTGTAATGTTAAATACAATTCCTCTAAGTGAAGATAAAGAATCAGCGAAAATAAGATCAATATCAGTTGCACCTCTATTTGCTGAAGCAATCAAGAGAATATATGATGATCAACCAATAAGCAAGTTATTTGAGTACGAAAAATAATGTATAAGATTATAGAGACATTAATAATAAAAACTCCCTTGATGGTTATAGCCATAGAGGGAGTTTTAAGGTTATAATATAAGGAATTGAAAGGAAGTGTATTTATATGGAGGGTTTTGTAGGTAAAGTTCTTATTGTTGATGATGATGAAAATATTTGTGAAGTTATAGATATGTATCTAAAAAGTGTTGGATTTAATACAAAGATAGCTCTTAATGGAAAAGAAGCAAAGATGTTATATATGGATTATAATCCTGACTTGGTATTGCTTGACATGATGATTCCACAAGTTGATGGAATTGATGTACTTAAGTGGATTAGAAAACAAGGAGAAAGACCTGTTATAATGATCACTGCTAAAGGGGATACTTTCGATAAAGTTTTAGCATTAGAACTTGGTGCTGATGATTATATAGTAAAGCCGTTTGAGCCTAAAGAATTATTAGCAAGAGTAAAAGCTGTCTTGAGAAGATATTCAGTTGATAACGATAAAAATCAAGTAATTAAATTAAGTGATTTAGTTATAGATTCTACATCTTATAAGGTTATATATGATGGAAAAGACATTAAAATGCCACCAAAGGAATTTGAGTTATTATACTACTTAGCGAGTAATAAAAATAAAGTTTTTACAAGAGAACAACTTTTATGTGAAGTTTGGGGATATGATTATCCAGGAGATTCAAGAACTGTAGATGTACATGTTAAAAGGCTGAGAGAAAAACTTAGTGGTGGAGAGCAGTGGCAGATTGAAACAGTATGGGGTGTAGGATATAAATTCGAGGTAAAATAAATGAAGAGAAAAAGCTTGCTTTATAAATTAATTATTATTAATGGAATAATTTTAGGATTTATTTTGCATTTTCTTGCATTTGCATTGTCATTATGGTTTAAGGGAAACTTTTTTGACGATAAAAAGACTTCATTTGAAAATACAGGAAGTTATTTAGCAAGAGCAGTAGAATATTATAATGGAAAGAAAACAGACTTTGAGCTTGAATATCTTAGAAGAATTACGGAAATGGCAAGTATTTCTATTGATGCTAACATTGTTGTAGTCGATGAAAATAATTATAAGTATCTTTCATCTGGCAATATGGAGAAGAATGATAATTTAATTGTATCAAAAGATAATATAGATTTATTGAAACAAGGTAAGTATGTTGAGTATGTTGGTAATTATTATACATATTTATATCCAGTAATTCATCAAGGGACTTTTGAAGGATATATAATTATGACTAGTCCTTTAAAAGAAATAAATAGTAAGTTAAACAAAGTGTATCTTATAATTTGGATAGGATCAATTTGCACAGTTTTATTTTCAATAATAGTATTATCACTGTTTGCAAAAACATTTTTGATAAATCCTCTTGCAGAATTGAATAATGCAGCTAAAAAGTTTGCTAATGGAGAAGTAAACCGTAGAGTTACTATACAGTCTGAAGATGAAATTGGACAGCTTGCAAAATCTTTTAATGTTATGGCTGAGTCCCTTGAAAAAGTTGAAATGAATAGAAGAGATTTTATTTCAAATGTATCTCATGAATTAAGATCACCAATAACATCTATAAAGGGATTTATTGCAGGAATAATAGATGGGGTAATTCCAAAAGATAAAGAAAATGAGTATTTAGAAAGAGCTTATTTTGAAATACAAAGGCTCACTAGATTGATAAATGATTTATTAGACTTATCAGCAATTTCATCTGGTAAATTAAAATTAAATATTAAAAAAGTAGATATAAATGAATTAATAAGAAGATGTATAATAAATAGCGAAAGAAAATTGAAAGAAAAGGGAATAATATTAAAGGTATATCTACAAGATGATAAGTGTTTTGTAAATACAGACGAAGATAAAATAATTCAAGTAGTTACTAATTTACTAGATAATTCAATAAAGTATTGTGGAGATAATGGAATTATAACTTGCAGAATATATTACAAAAACAACAAAGTATTAGTGGAAATATATAATAATGGACCTAAACTTTCAGAAGAAGAAAAAATACATATATGGGATAGATTTTATAAATCTGATAAATCAAGAACTAATAAAGTCAGCACAGGCTTGGGGCTCCCTATAGTACGAATGCTTCTTAATGAAATGGGAGAAGAAGTATGGGCTGAGAATGATGAAAAAATAGGTGTTAGATTTATTTTTACACTTTCAAAATACAATTCTAAAAATCAGGCAGTGTTAAAAATTTAAATTTAATAGGTCTGATTAATTAATAGGAGGTTTTTATGTTTTTAATAGTGGGATTAGGAAATCCGGGTAGTCAGTATGAAGATACTAGACATAATATAGGTTTTAAAGTTGTTGATAATATTGCAAAAGAGTATAATATTGAAATAAACAGGCAAAAATTTAAAGGTGTGTGTGGTGAAGGCTTTATAAATGGAGAAAAGGTTATTTTATTAAAACCTACTACATACATGAACTTAAGTGGAGAAAGTATTAGAGAAGTTGTAGACTTTTATAAATTATCTAATGATGATGTTTTAGTTATCTATGATGATATTAGTCTTGATGTAGGAAGACTTAGAATACGTGAAAAAGGAAGTGCCGGTGGGCATAATGGTATAAAAAGTATAATAGCACATCTTGGAACAGATATTTTCCCAAGAATTAAAGTAGGCGTAGGACAACCTAATGTAGATTTGGTTAACTATGTCTTAGGTAAGTTTACAAAAGAAGAAATGGAAGTTTTAAATGAAAGTATCGATGCTTCAACAAAGGCAGCAAAAGAAATAATAAGTAATGATGTTAAAACAGCCATGAATATATATAATGGATTCAAGGCAAGTAAAAGTATTTAAGGATGGTGCATGAAATGAGATTGAAGGGGTTATTAGAGCCCTTTGAAAATAGTGTTGAATTTGAAAATATATTAGGAAGTATTAATAACGAAAGATATCCTATTGGTATATATGGAATTGCTGAATCGGGAAGAGTTTATACTATTGATAGTATCTTTGAAAATATAGATAGATCTATGGTAATAGTTACTCAAAGTGATATGGAAGCTAAAAATATATATGAGGATTTATTGTTATATACTAATGATGTTCACTATTTTCCAGCGAAGGAAATGGTTTTCTATAATATAGATGCTATTTCGGGTGATTTAAGATGGGCGAGACTAAAAGTTATAAATGAAATTTTAAAAAAGAAGAAAAAGATAATAGTAACCTCAATAGATGCTTTTTCAGCAAGATACACTCCTCATAAATTATTTGCAGATTATACAATGAAGTTTAAAGAAAGTGATGAAATAAACCTCATTGAAGTATCTAAAAAACTTATACAATCGGGTTATGAGAGAGTTGAAATGGTTGAAGGAAAGGGGCAGTTCGCATTGAGAGGGGGAATACTTGATGTATTTCCTACATGTTCGGCTTATCCTTATAGAATTGAACTTTTCGGTGATGAAATTGACTCTATAAGAACTTTCAATACAGAATCACAGAGAAGTATTGATAAAGTTAAGAGGATAGAGGTATTTCCAGCAAAAGAAATAATAATAACAGATGAAACTATTTCTTTAGGTAAAGAAAAGTTAAAAAAAGAATTTGATAATATATCAAAAAGTGATACTGATTCAGCTAGGGTAGAAAAATTAAGAAATATATTAAATAAAAACTTAGAATCATTGGAAGAAACTTCAACATTTGAAACTATAGATAGTTATCTTCCTTATTTCTGCAAAGAAACAGAAAGTCTTTTTGATTATCTTAAAGATTGTTTATTTATAATTGATGATGTTCAAAGGTGTGAAGGAAAACTTGATTCAACATATTTAGAATTTGAAGAGAACTTTACTGCATTTTCTCAAAGGGGAGATATATTTCCGAAACAAGGTGAACTTTTAATAAGCAAAGAGGAAGTAATTGAATCTTTTAAAGATAAAAAAGTTGTATTTTTAGATGGATTAGTTAAGAAAAATTCATGGTTTAATCCATATACAACAGTTAATATTTCAGAAAGAACATTAAATAACTATCAAGGTCAGTTGGATTTATTAATAGATGAAATATCTGATAAGAAAAATCAAGGATACAAGATAGTAATTTTATCAGGAACAAGGGCTAGGGGAGAACGTTTAGTAGGAACTTTAAGAGATAGAGGTATAGAAAGTTCTTATAAAGACACAGTTGATAATATTCAATATGGTGAAGTTGTAATTACATTTGGTAACCAACTTCATGGTTTTCAATATCCTGAATATAAAGTTTGCGTAATATCAGATAAAGAAGTTTTTGGAGAAGCTAAAAGAAAGCTTAAGAAAACTAAATCAAAGAGAAAAGGTATTGCCAAAATAAAAAGCTTTGCTGAATTAAAACCTGGTGATTATGTAGTACATGCAAATCATGGAATAGGTGTTTATAAGGGAATAAAGCAAATAGAAGTTGCTGGTCATAAGAGAGATTACCTTGATATTGTTTATGATAAAGGTGATAAGTTATATGTTCCTGTAGACCAACTTGATTTAATTCAAAAATATGTAGGTAGTGAAGGAAAAAGTCCTAAGGTAAATAAACTTGGAAGTGCTGAATGGCAAAAGGCTAAAGCGAAAGTAAGAAAATCTATTAATGAAATTGCTGAGGATTTAGTAAAATTATATGCTATGAGAACTACAGTAAAAGGACATAAATTTTCAAAGGATACTCAATGGCAGAAACAATTTGAAGATGAATTTCCATACGATGAAACTCCAGATCAATTAACTTCGTTAGAAGAAATAAAAGCTGATATGGAATCAGATAAACCTATGGATAGACTTTTATGTGGAGACGTAGGATATGGAAAAACTGAAGTGGCTTTAAGGGCAGCTTTTAAAGCAGTTATGGATGGAAAGCAAGTTGCACTTCTTGTTCCAACTACAATTTTAGCGGAACAGCATTATAAAAATATGAAAAATAGATTTTCAGACTTTCCTATAAAAATAGATATGGTAAGTAGATTTAGAAGTGCTAAAGAGCAGAAAGAAACCCTTCAGAAAGTAAAAGAAGGAAATATTGATATTCTTGTGGGGACTCACAGACTTGTATCAAAAGATATTCAATTTAAAGATTTAGGACTTTTAATTGTTGATGAAGAGCAGAGATTTGGAGTAAAACAAAAAGAGAAAATTAAAAATATTAAGAAGAATGTAGATGTACTGACATTAAGTGCAACACCAATACCTAGAACTCTTCATATGTCGCTAAGTGGTGTTAGAGATATATCTGTTATAGAAACTCCTCCAGAAGAGAGATATCCTGTTCAGACATATGTTGTTGAGCAGAATGATCAGCTAATAAGAGATGCTATTTTAAGAGAAATAGGAAGAGGCGGACAGGTATATTTCGTATACAATAGAGTAGAAAATATTGATGCTATAGCTAAGTATGTGCAAAATCTTGTTCCGGAGAGCAAGGTTGGTGTAATACATGGTCAAATGGCTGAAAGACAGCTTGAGCAAGAAATGTTCAATTTTATGGATCAGACATATAATGTTCTTGTATGTACGACTATTATAGAAACTGGTATGGATATTCAAAATGTTAATACAATTATTGTTTATGATGCTGATAAAATGGGATTATCGCAGCTTTATCAGTTAAGAGGAAGAGTTGGAAGATCTAATAGAATAGCATATGCTTATTTATTATATACAAAGGATAAGATTTTAACTGAAGTTGCAGAGAAAAGATTGAAAGCATTAAAAGATTTTACTGAACTTGGTTCTGGATTCAAAATTGCAATGAGAGATCTTGAAATAAGAGGTGCAGGAAACATGATGGGATCATCTCAACATGGTCACATGGCAGCGATTGGTTATGATTTGTATTGTAGAATGTTAGAAGATACTGTTAAGCTTATAAGAGGAGAAATTCAAAAAGAACCAGTAGAAACAACTGTAGATGTTAAAGTAGATGCATTCATATCTGCAGATTATATTGAAGATGAAATTCAAAAAATTGAAGTATATAAAAAGATTGCAGCAATTGATAGTGTGGATGAATATGAAGATATTAAAGAAGAGCTAGAAGATAGATATTCTACAATACCTAATCCAGTTCGTAATCTTATGGACATTGCTTATATAAAAAGTCAGGCAAAATCACTGTTTATTGAAGAAATAAAAGAGATGCCAAGAGAAATAGTATTCAGATTTGCAGAAGGTGAAAGTGATTATAAGAATATATATAAGCTTTTAATTGAAAAATATAAAGATAGTGTAGTATTAAAATTTGGATTAAATCCGTATTTCTCATTTAAATTAAAAGATATTAAGCAGGAGAATAAGTTGGAGTTCCTAAAAGAAGTTTTTAATGACATAATATTGTAACAATATTATGATATAACATAAGAAGTGTGAAAATATTGTGAAAAGTTTGAATTGTAAATTCAATATTGCTATACTAATATTATGTAACTTATACAGAAATTTAATAAATAAGTGAGGGGAAAACTTTGAAGAGAATAAAAAAATTAATTGCAGCAGTTGCTATCTTTACTCTTTCAATATCAGTTATGGGATGTAAGATGATAGAAAAGACTCCTGAAGCAATACAAAAAACGGTTTATGCAACAGTTGGGGATGAAAAGATAACGAAGGCTGATATGGATGAAGAAATGAAAGCAACTATAGATCAATTAAAGCAACAATATGGTGATGATTATGCAAATAATGAAAAAATAAAAGATCAGCTTAAGCAAATGAAAGTTCAATATTTAAATGCCATGGTAAATGAAAAGTTAATGCTTAAAAATGCTGAATCAGTAGGAGTTACACCAACAGATGACGAATTAAATGAATATGCAGATAAGCAAATTGAACAATTAAAACAGGCATATCCAGATGATGCTCAGCTTCAACAAGTACTAGAAGCAAATGGATTTACAGAAGATTCATATAAGGATTATGCTAAAAAGCAATATAAATTACAAAAAGTTCAAGAAGCTATTACTGCTGATGTTGAAGTTACAGACGATGATGCAAAGGCTTATTATGATGAAAATAAAGATAGTCAATATACAGTTGGAGCAGGTGCCAATGCTGCACATATTTTAATAGCTGAAAAAGGTAGCGATGGAAATATAGATTTTGATGCATCATTAGCAAAAGCTAATGAAGTAAAAGCTAAATTAGATGCAGGCGCTGATTTTGCACAATTAGCATCTGAATACGGAACAGATGGAACTAAGGATAAGGGTGGAGATTTAGGATTTGTAGCATATAATCAAGCAAACTATGATCAAGATTTCTTAGCTGGCTTTAAGCAATTAAGTGAAGGTCAAATTTCTGATCCAATAAAGAGTCAATTTGGATATCATATTATTAAAGCTACAGGGATTAAAGATGAAGTTGTAACACCTTTTGATGATGTTAAAGAACAAATAAAATCTCAATTATTACAACAACAGCAAAGCAAAGCATTCAATGATAAGATATCAGAATGGAAAGATGCTGCAAAAGTTAAAACATATGAAGATAAACTTTAATATATAAATAAAAAAAGCCTTTATGGCTTTTTTTATTTATATTAAAGAAATTATCCTGTTGCCATATAAAAATTCTGTATTGAAAAGTTATAAAAAATTCTAATTAATTAATTGTATAAAATTTAGTTATAAGTGTATAAAATTTCTAAAAATTCAAATAATAATATTGCAACTAATTAACAGAGTTTTAAAGGAGGATAAAAACCTATATGAAGGCAACAGGAATAGTTAGAAGAATTGATGATTTAGGAAGAGTAGTAATACCAAAAGAAATAAGGAGAACTTTAAGAATCAGAGAAGGGGATCCATTAGAAATATTTACAGATAGAGATGGTGGAGTAATATTAAAGAAATATTCTCCAATTGAAGAACTTACTGATTTTTCAAAAGAGTATTGCGAAAGTTTACAACAAGTAATCGGACACATTGTATTAATTTGTGATAAGGATGCATTTGTATCAGTTAGCGGTGCAACTAAGAAGGAATATCTAGAAAGAAAAGTAAGTAGTGAACTAGAAAAAATTATGGATGATAGAAAGACTGTATTATTAAGTAAATCAAATAATACAGTAATTCCTCTACATAATGATGATGAAGAAACATCATATAATAGTCAAGTTATAGCTCCAATAATAGCAGAAGGAGATGAAATTGGAGCAGTTATTATATTGTCAAAAGAAGAAGATGTTGAACTTGGTGAAGTTGAAACTAAATTAGTTGAAACAGCAGCTGCTTTTTTAGGCAAACAAATGGAGCAATAATTTATTCATAATTAGAGTAAACGTTACAGAAACAAGATAACTTTATCTAAACATAAATATGTGTCATAATACCTCCAAACTTACATAAAAATTAGTAATAACGTGTTAAGTTTGGAGGTATTTTATGAATAAACAGTCACTAGTAAAAGGAAGTATTATTCTTGGCGTTGCAGGAATATTAACTAGGTTTTTAGGATTATTTTTTAGATGGCCATTAATAATGCTTATCGGTGATGAAGGAATTGGATATTATCAAATGTCATATCCTTTATATATGTTTTTTATTGCAATGGCTTCAGGAATACCAGTAGCCATGTCTAAGATGATATCAGAGAGAAATGCAGTAAATGATATTGAGGGAAGTTTTCAGGTAATGAAAGAATCTACATTACTGATGATGATGATAGGTATAGGAACAACATTATCACTATTCTTTTTTGCAAATCCTATAATATCATTATTAAAATGGGATTCTAAAGCTTATTATTCATTAATAGGGATTTCTTTTGCACCAATGGTAATTTCATTTATTACTATATTCAGAGGTTTTTTTCAAGGTTTTCAAAATATGACTCCTTCAGCAATATCTCAAATATTAGAACAGATTGGTAGAGTAGTTGTTGGAGTTGGACTAGCTGTTTTCTTATTACCAAAAGGAATTGAATATTCAGCAGGTGGAGCAGCCTTTGGTGCCACAGCTGGAGCTGTTCTAGGAGGATCTTATTTATATGCAAAATATAAAAAAGTAAGAAAACAATATGGAATAAAAAAAGTAAAAACTAATCCAGAAATGTTAAATACAATTTTAAAGATAGCAATTCCAATATCATTAGGGACAACTGTTGGAAGTATTATGAATTTAATTGATTCAATTCTAGTTCCACAAAAATTATTGCAATCAGGATTAACAAATACTGAGGCTACTGTGCTTTATGCTCAGCTTACAGGTAAAGCATCTGTTATTGTAAATGTGCCACTCACTCTTTCTATGGCTATATGCACATCTTTGATACCTATAATAGCTGAAAATTTTGTTTTGAAAAAACATGCGGAACTTGAAGAGAAGATGCATATAGCAATGAAAATGGCAATTGTAATTGCATTACCTTGTGCATTTGGTCTTTTCTTTCTAGCAAATCCAGTATTAAAATTAATATTTCCGGGAAGATCTGAAGGTGGAGAAATATTAAGATATCTATCATTGTCCATACCATTTATAATAGTTACTCAGACAACAACATCAATTTTGCAGGGAACTGGAAATTATATTAAGCCAGTAATTAATTTACTTATAGGATGTATTGTTAAGGTTATTCTTACATGTATGCTTGTTTCTATCAACAGTATTAATATTTATGGAGCTGTAATTGCAAGTGTAAGTGCATATATAACTGCTACATTATTAAATCTGATTACTCTTAAACTATCATTAAGAATAAAATTGAATTTTTATGATATTTTAATAAAGCCAGCATATGCGACAACAATTATGATGATTTCAGTAATATTGAGTTATAATATTATATATAAAAATACAGGAAGTAATGGAGTCGCTTGCTTATTATCAATATTTTTAGGTATGATAGTATATATGATATTAGTAGTTGTATTTAAGGTATTTAAAGTATCTGATATAAAGAAGAGATTAAAAAGAAAGAATTAAAAGGAGAGATACCTAATGATTAAAATAGTTGGATTAGGACCAGGAGCAAAAGAAGCGTTGACTATAGGAACTGTTTGGGAACTTGAAAGTAGTGAAAATATATTTTTGAGAACTGAAAAACATCCTACTGTAGAATATTTAAATGAAAAAAATATACAGTTTAATACTTATGATAATGTTTATGAGACTATGGAAAGCTTTGATGAGGTATATTCAAATATAGCTAAGGACTTAGTAGAAAAACATAGTCAATTAGGAGATTTGATTTATGCAGTTCCAGGTCATCCTCTAGTAGCTGAAAAATCAGTATTTAATTTAATTGATGAATGTAAGAAAAATAGTATAGAATATAAAGTTATTCCAGCAGTAAGTTTTATTGATGCTATGATGGAAAGTCTTATGATAGATCCTATTGAAGGATTGAAAGTAATTGATGCATTTGATATAAATAATCAAATTCTTGATAAGAGAATAGGAACAATAATAACTCAAGTTTATAATCCATTAATAGCATCTGAAGTAAAACTAAAATTATTAGAACAATATGATGATGAAACTGAAATTTTTTATGTAAGAGCTGCTGGAATTAAAGGTGAGGAAAGTATAAGAAACATACCATTATATGAATTAGATATGCAAGAAGATATTGATTATCTTACATCTATATATATTCCTAAAGATTTAAATAATAAAAAGGATTTTAATGATCTTTTAGAAATTGTAGAAGTTTTAAGGGGAGAAAACGGATGCCCTTGGGATAGAGAACAGACCCACAAATCATTAGAAAAGGCTTTAGTAGAAGAAAGTTATGAAGTTATAGATGCAATTGATAGAGAAGATGACAATGGATTAGTTGAAGAACTTGGAGATGTACTATTACAAGTTGTTTTCCATGCATCTATAGGTAAAGAAGATGGATATTTTGATATAAATGAAATTATTACAGGTATATGTAATAAGATGATAAGTAGACATCCACATGTTTTTGGAACTTTAAATAATATTAATACATCTAACGATGTTCTTACAAAATGGGATGAATTAAAGAAAGAAGAAAAGGGATATGAAACTTTATCAGAAGAAATGAAGGGCGTAACAAAAGGACTTCCATCACTTTTAAGAGCACATAAGGTTCAAAATAAAGCTAAAAAAGTTGGATTTGACTTAGCTGATATTGATTCTGCTATAAATAAGTTAAAAGAAGAAATTCAAGAGGTAATAGATGTATATAATACAAAAAATATGGATAAGATAAAAGATGAGGTCGGCGATTTACTGTTTAGTTGCGTAAATGTAGCAAGATTTTTAAATGTTGATGAAGAATTAGCGTTGAATGCTACTATAGACAAGTTTATTAAAAGATTCTCTTATATTGAGGGAAAAATAAAGGACAAAGGACAAGATTTGCAAGATGTAAATCTTGATAAAATGGATAAACTATGGGAGGAAGCAAAAAAACTAGAATAATATCAATAAAATAAAGGAATTTTCTAGTTTGTGAAGAATAATATTTTATTGAGAACTATATTGTAAATCTTTATGTATTATTAGTTATATCTAGGAAAATAAAGACTTTTCTATAGACTGTTAGCTAAAGAGGATATATAATAAAGAAGTGCAATTTAGTACATAATTTAGAAAGCAGTTAAAAATTATATAACTGGATTTTAAGGAGGATGTTATTGTGAATAAAGCAGAATTAATAACTAGTATGGCAGAAAAAAGTAAATTAACTAAAAAAGATGCAGAATTAGCTTTAAAATCATTTATCGAAAGTGTTGAAGAAGCATTAGAAAATGGTGAAAAAGTTCAATTAGTTGGATTTGGAACTTTCGAAACTAGAGAAAGAGCAGCTAGAGAAGGAAGAAACCCAAGAACTAAAGAAGTTATCAATATTCCTGCAACAACTGTTCCAGTGTTCAAAGCAGGTAAAGAATTCAAAGATAAAGTTAACAAGTAAGATACCGTTAACTAACTAATATGAACCCGAGTTATCTCGGGTTCTTTTGATAGAGGAGTTAATTATGAGATTAGACAAATACTTAAAGGTATCTCGTATAATAAAACGAAGAACTGTAGCTAAAGAAGTATGTGAAAGTGGTCGTATAAACATAAATGATAAAGTTGCAAAGCCTTCTACTAAAATTAAAGAAGGAGATATAATAGAAATTACATTTGCAAATAGAATATTAAAAGCCCAAATAGTTAATATAGCAGAGCATGTTAGAAAAGAAGATGCAAAAGAAATGTATATAATTATTGAAGGTGAAGAAGATAAAGAGTAGTGGCTTAAAAAGTTAACTACTTTTTTAGAAAATTTTTATTTAAATTTCACAATCCATATTAGAAATTTATTTTTAATAAAACATAATATAACTATTTATCATGTACATCAATCTTCTAAATGAAATTTATAATACATATATTTATTGTATATAAACAATAATTGTGGAGGATTTTTTGATGGAAAAGAGAGCTGATAATAGCGTACAAGATAATAAATCTAGTTTAAACCTTGAAGATAGAAAGAAGTTAACGTTAAGTGGAGTTGTTGAGGTTATGAGTTTCGATGAAGAGAAAATAGATCTAACAACTAAACTTGGTAATTTAACTATAAAAGGTGAAGAGTTAAAAATGAATAAGCTGGATGTTCAAAATGGAGATGTTATAATTATTGGTAATATATCTTCTATGGTTTATAATGGAAAAGTAAGCAAAAAAAATGGCGAAAGTTTATTAAATAAACTTTTTAAGTAGGTGATTGATATGCCGTTAGAAATAAATATGCAGGTTAATATTGTTATATATAGTTTTATTGCAGGTATCATTACAGGAATTCTGTTTGATATATATAGAATATTTAGAGGTATGAATAAAATTAAAGTTATAACAATAATAGAAGATTTATTATTTTGGTCACTATCATCGCTAATTATATTTACTTTTTTATTATATATGAATTATGCTTTTTTAACTCTGTACGTATATGTATTTATGGTAATTTCACTGGGAATATATCTAAGGTTTTTTAGTAGATTTTTTTATGGTATTGAGAAACATTTTGCTCAAAAAATGTATAAGATATTAAGAGTTGTATTCAAAAATATCATGTATCCTTTAAAAATAGTTATATATAAAGTTACAGATAAAAGTAAATGATAAAAAATTACTTGAATATTAATAAGTTAGTGTTTACAATAGACTTAAGAGAATTTGTAAAATAGAGGTTCTATGGATGAAAAAGAAATTAATAATAAAAAAGCTGATAATTTTTGCTTTTGTTATTTTCTTTGGAGGAAGTTATATAAATCAGTTAATAACAACAAAGAAGATAGAAAGTGAAATAGAAAATAAGCAATCTCAATTGGAAGAAATTCAAGAAAAGAATGAAAGACTGCAAGAAGAGGTAGAAAAAATAAATTCTAATTCAGCTGATTACTTAGAAAAATTAGCAAGAGAACGACTTGGTATGATTAAACCAGGAGAGAAAGTTGTTAATAGTAGTGATGAAAAAGAAGCTAATCCGAATTAACATTTATTTTATAGATAAACTTATGGTGCACAAAACAATTAATAATACGTGAGTATTAAAAATTAAAGAACAGCTGTAAAAGGTCGTTCTTATAATAAATATAAAATATATTTTTAAATTTAAGGAGGAATCTTTTAAACATGACCTTAATGGCAGGAAACATAGTAGAAGGCACAGTGATAAACATCACAAATTTTGGAGCTTTTATAGAAGTTGAAGGAAAGACTGGATTAGTTCATATCTCAGAAGTAGCGGATTCTTATGTAAAAGACATTAGAGAACATCTTAATGAGCAAGATAAAGTAAAAGTAAAGGTTATTTCAATTGATGATAATGGGAAGATTAGTCTTTCAATAAAGCAGGCTAACATTCAAAAAAAGTCAGTTAAGCCAGCAGAAGTTGATTGGAATGTATCTGAAAAGAAAAAAGCAACTGGAAATTTTGAAGATATAATGTCAAAATTTTTAAAAGATAGTGAAGAAAGAATGCAGGATGTAAAAAAACATCAAGAATTTAAGGGTAAAGGTGGAAGAAAAGGCTGCTAATATTCTTAAAAGTTATATAGACTTTTTAAATAATAGGTTATTTTGGGTGTAGAATAGGTGGAAATTAGTAGTTAATTAATTATCTATTCTACATTATTTATGCTTATAAACCTTAGACATAAAGCTGAATTTAACTAAATGAAAAATATTTTAAATTTTTTGTTGACAGTATAGGGAATATGCATTATAATTAGTTTTGTTGTTGACAGTCGTGTTCAACAAAAGGATATGCCGAAGTGGCGGAACTGGCAGACGCACAGGACTTAAAATCCTGCGGTGGTTAAACACCGTACCGGTTCGATTCCGGTCTTCGGCACCAGTATATATGATAAAATAATATCGCGGGGTGGAGCAGTTGGTAGCTCGTCGGGCTCATAACCCGAAGGTCGTAGGTTCAAGTCCTGCCCCCGCAACCATTTATGGCGGAATAGCTCAGCTGGCTAGAGCACTCGGTTCATACCCGAGGTGTCGTAGGTTCAAGTCCTATTTCCGCTACCAATATGTGCCGAAGTGGCGGAACTGGCAGACGCACAGGACTTAAAATCCTGCGGTGGTTAAACACCGTACCGGTTCGATTCCGGTCTTCGGCACCATATATATAAAACATAATATCGCGGGGTGGAGCAGTTGGTAGCTCGTCGGGCTCATAACCCGAAGGTCGTAGGTTCAAGTCCTGCCTCCGCAACCATTTTTATATTGCCATGCCGAAGTGGCGGAACTGGCAGACGCACAGGACTTAAAATCCTGCGGTGGTTAAACACCGTACCGGTTCGATTCCGGTCTTCGGCACCAAGACTTAAGTAATTTTACTTAAGTCTTTTTTGTTATTTAGATTATATTATAAAATTTAATATTTATTTTGCAAGGAGTAGGAAATGAATAATTTTATATTATCTATAAATGTTGTGGCTCCATTATTTTTAACAATAATGTTTGGGTACTTTATTAGAAGAATAAATCTTGTTGATGAATATACACTAAAGAAAATGAATAATTTGATATTTAAAACATTTCTACCTATGTTACTATTTTTTAATGTATATAGTACTAACATAGAGGGAGCAATAGACGTAAGACTAATGATATTTGCGCCAACTTGTATATTGCTGAGTTGTTTGGGGGCATGTGCTATAGTTCCTTTTATGGTAAAGGAAAGTAAAAAGAGAGGTGTTGTAGTACAAGCTATATTTAGAAGTAATTTTGTTTTGTTTGGCCTTCCAGTAGTACTATCACTATTTGGAGAAGATGGTGCAGGAATAACTTCTATATTAATAGCAGTTATAGTTCCCATGTTTAATTTTTTAGCAGTAATAGTTTTGGAAGTTTTTAGAGGTGGAAATTTAAATTTAAAAACTATAATTAAGGGAATAATAACTAACCCATTAATACTAGCATCTTTACTAGGTATATTAATGCTAGTATTACAAATAAAGCTACCTACAATTTTTGAAAAAACTATTTCAGATATGTCTAAAATAGCTACACCATTAGCGTTAGTAGTTTTAGGAGGATCTTTTAGAATAGAAAAGATAAATAAAAATTTAAAACCATTAATTATTGGAGTGATAGGCAAATTAATAATTGTACCGCTTATATTTATTCCTATTGCTATATATTTAGGATTTAGAGGTATAGAACTTGCAAGTGTTATGATAATGCTTTCAGCACCAGTGGCAGTTTCATCATTTACAATGGCGGAACAGATGGAAGCAGATGGCGAATTAGCAGCACAACTTGTAGTATTTACATCAATGTTTTCTGTTTTGACAATATTCATTTATATCTTTGTTATGAAACAATTATGTTATATTTAACTAAGCTTCATAAACAATTAAATTATCCTTGATTTGATGCTATTCAAGTACTTCAAATTAGGGATATTTTTTTTGCAATGGTTTTGAGATCATAAAAGCATTAAAAATAAAATTAATATGCAGTGGTAAGTAAATTTATGAAAAAATATTTATATATAAAGTTCTAATAAATTAATATTAGCGACAAATTTATCATCAAAAAAGAAATAGATTGTTTCTGAATAGTTACCATTATAATGTGGATTTTTAAAATAATATTCAAATTTGAATTTGAAAAAATAAAAATAAATATTAGAGAATTTTAGATGAAGTTGTCCTACGAAAGTTAGATGGATAGTACATCTTATGACATTTATCGTAAAACTGCAGTGCTATAATCGAGTTACATTATTGGTAGAAGGGGCGAGAGAACGTGCAGTATGAATTAAATGTAAATAAGTATGAGGAAGTTAAAAGTCTTCAAAAAACAAAAGGAAAATTAAATTTAAAATTACCTATAGTTAATTTAACTTTAATATTTGTAATAGGAATTTTGCTTGGAAGAGTAAGTCTCTTATTAAATCAATCTGATAGTAAGGGCATTGCTCCTTTTGGAATAGCATATTTAATGGCTGTTTCTGTAAGGAATAGTAAGCAGAAAGATGTTAGTGCTGGGATTGGAGTGCTATTAGGGTATCTTACTGTTAATAGTTTATTAAGTGATGGAAATATGTATCTTATTTCAATAGGAGTATTAACATTAAGTTATCTCATTATTCCTGCCAGCAAAAAAATTAGAAAGGAAATTTTGGGTTTTGTTTTAATTTTATCTACTTTCTTTATATATGGTATGACGGTAAATAAATATGAAGTTGGTGTAAATATTACATTATGTCTTATTGAGACCGTTATGATTATGCCTATATATTATGTAATTAAATACGCGGTTGATTCAATCGAAGAATTTGATTATAAATATCTATTTTCTACAGAACAATTAGTAAGTATAGGGATTTTATTTTGTTTGATAGTTTCTGGAATAGGAAATGTTACTATAATGGACTACTCTTTAAAAAATATTTTTGCATTATTATTAGTTTTGTGTGTGGCTTATTTGGGTGGAGCAGCTTATGGTGCAATGATAGGGGTGTCAATGGGAGTTATATTAGGTGTGGCATCAAATGATATGATGTGGTCCATAGGCTTTTTTAGTGTTGGAGGTCTTATTGTAGGAATTTTTAAAGATACAGGGAAAATATTTTCAATACTTGCAGGAATAATTATTTACTTTGCATTAGGTTTATATTCTAATGTTTTGAGTTTTAAATTTGGAGTAGAAGTATTAGCCAGCTGTGCTTTATTTTTATGTATTCCTAGGGCTGCATTTAAAAGTATTGAAGTTGAAATAAATCCAGATAGAAAAAGAGAATTTATAGATGAAGGAAAACTAAATAGTATAAGAGAGGAGTTTACGTTTAAACTAAGAGAATTGACAACTGTACTTGGTACGGTATCTAATTGTCTTGGAGCAGCAACAGAAAATGAAAAGCTTCTTATGAAAGGAAAGGGAAGTGCATTAGTAGAAAATTTAGCAGATAGATGTTGTTCTAAGTGTGAAAATAGACCAGCGTGTTGGGATAGAGAATTTGCGCAGACATATAATTCTTTTCAAGCACTTATACAAAGTTATGAAGAGAATACTATATGTATGCCAGCAGATTTAGAAAAGAAGTGTGTTCAAAGTTTTACACTTTTAAGAAATGTAGAAAATATAGTTGATAATAATACGGTAAATGAAACAATAAAAGAAAGGCTTGCAGAAGGTAGAAAATTATTATCCTATCATATTGATAGTATTTCAAATACATTAGATGATCTTTTGAATGATTTTAAAAAGCAGGTGATAGTAAATACAGATTTAGAGAAAAGAGTAAGGCTTGCTCTTAATAAAAAGTCAGTAAATTATAATGATATCTTTTGTTATACAGATATCAATGGAAAGATAAAAATAAAAATCAGTATGGATGATTATAAGGGAGATGAGCATTTAAATAAGAAAGTAATACCATTATTAAATAGTCTTACAAGAAAAAAATTATGTGTATGTGAAGAAGAAAGTAGACTTAATAGTGAAAATGATGAATATATTATAAGTATTCAGGAAGAAGCTACATTTTATATGGTTTCCTATAATTCTATGGTTCCTAAGAATGGAGAAAATCAGATTGGAGATAGTTATACATTTGGTAATACTAAAGATGGATGCTATATGACTATATTAAGTGATGGGATGGGATTCGGTCCTGAAGCAGGACAGGAAAGCAAAGCAACAGTTGATTTAGTGGAAAGGTTTATAGAAGCAGGCTTCGATGAAAATATAACAGTGAATACAGTAAATTCAATAATGGGAATGAGATTTGCTGAGGATGAAAAATATGCCACTCTTGATTTGAATAAAGTAGATTTATATAGTGGTGAAGCTGTTTTTGTTAAGATTGGTGCAGCGCCAACTTTTATTAAGAGAGGAAATGAAATAAAAATAATCAATTCCAAAAATTTACCTTTTGGACTAGTTGATGAAGTTGATGTTGAAGTTATAAAAGAAGAACTTCAAGCTGGAGACATCATAGTAAGTGTAAGTGATGGAATTTTAGATATAGATAAATCAAACATTGAAGAGAAAACATGGGTTGAGGATTATTTGAGTAATGCTAATTCTGATCCTAGGGAGTTATCTGAAAGAATATTAAGTAAAGCAAAAGAATTAAGTGGAGGAACAGTTAAGGATGATATGACCGTAGTGGTTTCGAAAGTTTATCTAGCAAGCTAGAAGTTATATAAAAATAGAAAAACTAAGCTTAGTTTATAGTGATTTGGTAGCAATTTGAACAATAATGTTTACATTTTAATATTAAATACGTAAAATATATTATACAGTACTATGTAATAGGAAGTGTTTATTATTGTATAAAAAAGTAATGTCTTATATAAAAGACAATAATTTAATTAAATCTGGAGATAAGGTTTTGGTAGCTCTTTCTGGTGGACCTGATTCTGTATGCCTTTTGAATATTTTATATAATTTAAAAGCTGAGCTAAATATAGAAATTGGAGCTGCTCATTTGAATCATTTATTAAGAGATAAGGATGCTTTTGAAGATGAGGAATATGTAAAGACTCTATGCAAAAGTTTGGATATTCCTTGCTTTGTAAAGCGCGTTGATATAAATAAATATTCAAAGGATAAAAAGATGTCATCTGAGATGGCAGGGAGAGACGCAAGATATAATTTTTTTGATGATATTGTAAAAGATGAAGGGTATACTAAGATTGCTACTGCGCATAATGCAAATGATCAGGCTGAAACTATTCTTTTTAGGCTGATGCGTGGAAGTGGAATTGAAGGATTATGTGGAATTAAAGTAAGAAGAGATAAAATTATAAGACCCATTTTATGTTTATCAAGAAAAGAAGTTGAAGAATATATAGAAATAAATAATTTAAAACCTAGAATTGATAAAACTAATTTTGAAAAGATATATAATAGAAATAAAATACGATTAGATATGATTCCGTATATAAAGGAGAATTTTAATGAAGATATAATACAGACATTAAATAGGATGTCTGTATTATTACAGAAAGATAACGAATTTATAGAAAATTCTGCAAGAAGTTTTTATGAAAAACATTGTATAGAACAGTCAGACTATTTTATAATAAAAAAGGAAATGTTTGATAACAAAGAAGCAGTTGTTACTAGAGTTATCAGATATGCCCTCACTAACTTTTCTAAAACTCATTATGATTTTGAAATGAAACACATATATGAAATCTGCAATCTTGCAAAAAATAATTCGGGTAAAGCTATAGATTTACCGAATAAAATTTATGCTGAAAACATATATGGGGACATATACATAAAAGAGAGAATAAATATTAATAATATTGATGTAAAACAAGAAATAGTAGTGAACAAAAATGAGATAAATGGCAAGAAAATATTTTTTAATGATGAAAACATAGAATTTTCAGTATTAAAAAATGATTCAAATTTAGATTTAAATCAAAATAATTTCATAAAGTATTTTGATTTTGATAAAATAAATGATAGTATCTCATTAAGAAAGAGAAAAAATGGAGATAAGATAATTCCTTTGGGTATGAAAGGAAGTAAAAAAATAAAAGATTTATTTATTGATATGAAAGTACCTAAAGAAGAAAGAGATTGTATACCACTTTTATGTTTTGATGAAAATATTTCATGGATAGTTGGAATTAGAGTTTCTGAAGAATATAAGATTACTAATAAAACTAAAAATATATTAAGAGTAATTGTTGAAAGAAAGGAAAAATAAAATGAGGGAAGATTTAAAAGAAGTACTATTTTCAGAAGAAGTATTAAGTGAAAAGGTTAGAGAGCTTGCAGTTCAAATAAGTAAGGATTATAAAGGAAAGGAACTAGTTGTTGTTGGAATATTAAAGGGATCTGTTGTGTTTACAGCAGAACTTATAAAAAATATTGATATTTACTGTGAATTAGACTTTATGGCTGTTTCAAGCTATGGAAATTCAACAGAAACTACAGGAGTAGTTAGAATTTTAAAAGATTTAGATAATAGTATTGAAGGAAAACACATATTAATTGTTGAAGATATTGTTGATACAGGAACAACATTAAGTTATCTTCTTAAATACTTGAAGGCTAGAAAGGCTGCAAGTATAGAAATAGTAGCTTTATTAAATAAGCCAGCAAGAAGAAAGGTAGAACTTCCAGTAAAATATATAGGGTTTGAAGTTCCTGATGCCTTCATAGTTGGATATGGAATTGATTATGCTGAAAAGTATAGAAACTTACCTTGCATAGGTATATTAAAACCTGAAATATATGAAAAATAAAATATAAATTTTTATTAAATTGGTATTAAAATTGTAGTAAATTTGGAGAGGGGGGCCCTGAATGAAGAAATATTCAAGTGCGGCTGTGTGGATTGTATGTACAGTTATGTTGGTCTTAGCAGCACTTACTATGTGGCAGAATGGAAAGACTTCTAGTGATATTGCTTATAGCACATTCATTCAAAAATGGGATTCAAAAGAAATACAAAGCATTATTGTTAGAGAAGATAAAATGACTGTTGAAGGTAAAACTAGTGATGGTAAATCTTTCACTACATATGTTCCAAGTCAATTGATTAATTCATTAATAGAACAAAAACCAAATGAAGATGTTAAGGTGTCGTTTGAAGCACCTTCTAGTAATTCAACATGGATGCCAGTGGTACTGCCTTGCATATTGTTTGCAGGTGTTATCTTATTATTTATGTTTGTAATGACCCAACAGTCCCAAGGTGGCGGAGGAGGAAGAGGGGTTATGAATTTTGGTAAAAGCAAAGCCAAAATGATGACTCCAGATAGCCAAACCGTTACTTTTGCAGATGTTGCAGGGGCAGATGAAGAAAAAGCTGAACTTGAAGAGATTGTTGATTTTTTAAAGTTGCCAGCTAAATATATCCAAATGGGAGCAAGAATACCTAAAGGAATTTTATTAGTAGGTCCTCCGGGAACAGGTAAGACATTACTTGCAAAGGCAATAGCTGGTGAAGCTGGTGTACCATTTTTCAGTATATCAGGTTCGGATTTTGTTGAGATGTTTGTAGGTGTTGGGGCTTCAAGAGTTAGAAGTATGTTTGAAGAGGCTAAGAAAAATTCGCCTTGTTTGATATTTATAGATGAAATTGATGCTGTAGGTAGACAAAGGGGTGCTGGACTTGGCGGTGGTCATGATGAAAGAGAACAAACTTTAAATCAACTTTTAGTTGAAATGGATGGTTTTGGAGTTAATGAAGGCATCATAATGATTGCTGCAACTAATAGACCTGATATACTT
Organism: Clostridium butyricum; assembly: GCF_006742065.1. Taxonomy (NCBI): domain Bacteria; kingdom Bacillati; phylum Bacillota; class Clostridia; order Eubacteriales; family Clostridiaceae; genus Clostridium; species Clostridium butyricum. The sequence continues at coordinate 149,155 of NZ_AP019716.1, forward strand.
GATCCTGCATTATTAAGACCAGGAAGATTTGACAGACAAATTCTTGTTGGGGCTCCTGATGTTAAAGGAAGGGAAGAAATTCTTAAAGTTCATACAAAGAATAAACCTCTTGGTCCGGATGTAGATTTGAAAATTCTTGCAAAGAGAACTCCAGGATTCTGTGGAGCAGATTTAGAAAATTTAACAAATGAAGCTGCTTTACTTGCAGTTCGTAGAAGTAAAAAAGCAATTCTTATGGAAGAAATGGAAGAAGCTATTACAAGAGTAATTGCAGGTCCTGAAAAGAAGAGTAAAGTAATCACAGAGCATGATAAAAAGTTAACGGCCTATCATGAGGCTGGTCATGCGGTTGTTATGAAATTGTTACCTAATTGTGATCCAGTTCATGAAATAAGTATAATTCCAAGAGGAAGAGCTGGGGGGTATACAATGCATCTTCCTAAAGAAGATACATCATATACTTCTAAGTTAAAATTAAAAGATGAAATGGTTGGATTACTTGGTGGAAGAGTGGCTGAAAAATTAATCATGGGAGATATAAGTACTGGTGCTAAAAATGATATTGATAGAGCTAGTAATATAGCTAAAAGCATGGTTATGGAATATGGAATGAGTGATGAAATTGGTACTATATCATATGGTTCAGGTCATGACGAAGTATTCTTAGGTAGGGATTTAGGAAAGAGTAGAGATTTTAGTGAAGAAATTGGTGCTAAAATTGATAAAGAAATAAAAAGATTTATTGATGAAGCTTATGACAAAGCTCATGAGTTATTAAAAGAAAATTTAAATAAACTACATGCTGTAGCTCAAGCTTTGATAGAAAAAGAAAAATTAGATGCAGATGAATTTGAAGAAATATTTGCGAACAATTAATGAAAAGACTTGCTGGAATTCTAGCAAGTCTTTTCTTATAATTATAAATTAAAAAGAATTGTTTGTATGATTGAAATTTGAAAGAATGAAAAATTATAATTTATGAAATAATATAGTAAGATATATCGATTAAAAGTGAAATAACACGAATATTTTGGCGTATTATAAATATAATATTCGAAAATTGCTTTTAAAATATATAGCGAAATGATATAATGATAATACAATTAATTATAGAACTATTATAGAAATATTCTATAATATCAGGGGGAGTAATTATATGAAAAGTGATATTCAAATAGCGCAAGAAGCAAAAATGGAACCAATTAAAAATATTGCAGAAAAACTAGGGCTTTGTGAAGATGACGTTGAGTACTATGGTAAATATAAATGTAAAATATCTTTAGATGTATATGATAAAGTAAAAGATAATAAAGATGGTAAGCTTGTTTTAGTAACAGCTATTAATCCAACACCAGCAGGTGAAGGAAAATCAACTGTTACAGTAGGTCTTGGGCAGGCTTTAAATAAAATGGGTAAGAATGCTGTAATAGCACTAAGAGAACCTTCTTTAGGGCCTGTTTTTGGTATTAAGGGAGGAGCTGCAGGTGGAGGATATGCTCAGGTTGTTCCTATGGAGGATATAAATCTTCATTTTACTGGGGATATGCATGCTATAACTTCTGCTAACAATTTATTAAGTGCAGCAATAGATAATCATATTCATCAAGGAAATGTTTTAGAAATTGATTCAAGAAGAATATTATTTAAAAGAGTAATTGATATGAATGATAGATCTTTAAGACACATAGTTGTAGGTATGGGTGGAAAAGTTAATGGATTTGTAAGAGAAGATGGTTTTACAATTACTGTTGCTTCAGAAATCATGGCTATATTATGCCTAGCAAGTGATTTAGAAGATTTAAAAGAAAGAATGGGAAATATAGTAGTTGCATATAATTTAGCTGGAGAACCGGTATATGCTAAACAATTAGAAGTACAAGGTGCTATGGCTTTATTAATGAAAGATGCAATCAAACCTAATTTAGTTCAGACTTTAGAAAATACACCAGCATTAATACATGGAGGTCCATTTGCAAATATAGCTCATGGATGTAATTCTATTATGGCTACTAAACTTGCTTTAAAGCTTGGAGATGTTGCTATTACAGAAGCCGGATTTGGAGCTGATTTAGGAGCAGAGAAGTTCTTTGATATAAAATGTAGATATGGGAACTTAAAGCCTGAATGTGTAGTTATAGTTGCTACAATAAGAGCATTGAAACATCATGGTGGAGTGGCTAAGATGGATTTAAATACTCCAAATGTTGAAGCTTTAGCAAAAGGAATATCAAATTTAGAAAAGCAAATTGAAAATATAAAGAAATTTAATGTGACACCAGTTGTTGCTATAAATAGATTCGTTTCTGATAGTGATGAAGAAGTTGAATACATAAAAGATTTCTGCAACAAAATGGATGTTAAAGTTGCTTTATCAGACGTTTGGGCTAAAGGTGGAGAAGGTGGAATTGAACTTGGAAATATCGTAATGGATATTTTAGAAACAAACACTTCTGAATTCGCTCCTATTTATGATGAAAAAGCAACAATTGAAGAAAAAGTTTTAACAATAGCAAAAGAAATTTATGGAGCTATTAAAGTTAATTATACTCCAGCAGCAAAGAAACAAATTGCTGAATTAGAAAAATTTAATTTAGATAAACTTCCTGTATGTATGGCTAAAACTCAATATTCATTATCTGATAATGCAAGTCTTCTTGGAAAACCAGAAGGATTTGAAATTACTGTAAAAGAAGTAAGAGTTTCTAATGGAGCTGGATTTGTAGTAGTTCAAACAGGTGATATAATGACAATGCCAGGATTACCTAAGACACCAGCAGCTAATAAAATGGATGTTCTTAAGAGTGGAGAAATTGTAGGATTATTCTAAAATATACGTGAAACTATTGACAAATAAGCAGAAATTGTTAAAATTAAATTGTTATTTTTAAGAAATTTCTAGATTAAAGCAGCTCTTGGGGCTGCTTTTAATTTAACTATATTAAGGTGGTGCTTTTAATGATCCTACTTGTAGATGCAGGTAATACCAACATTGTTTTGGGTGTACATGATGGAAATGATTATATTGCAAGCTGGCGTATTTCCAGTGAAGGAAATAAGACTTCTGATGAATATGGAATACAGGTTATGCAGCTTTTTAATTTAAGCAATATTGATCCTGAAAATATAGAAGGAGTTATAGTTTCATCAGTTGTACCTAATATAATGCATTCTCTAGAAAATATGCTTAGAAAGTGTTTTTGTCATGAGCCAATAATAGTTGGACCAGGAATAAAAACAGGGATAAATATAAAATATGATAATCCAAGAGAAGTAGGAGCAGATAGGATAGTTAATGCTGTTGCTGCTTATGAAATGTATAAAAGACCGGTTATAATAATAGATTTTGGAACAGCAACTACATACTGTGCAGTTAAAGAAAATGGGGATTATCTTGGAGGTTGCATATGTCCAGGGATAAGAATATCTTCGGATGCTTTATTTGAAAGAGCAGCAAAACTGCCAAGAGTAGAATTAGAAGTACCAAAAAATATAATATGTAAGAATACCGTTACAAGTATGCAAGCTGGTATTTTATTTGGTTATATAGGGCAAGTTGAATATATAGTAAAGAAAATGAAAGAAGAAATGAGAAAACTTAAAACTAATGAGGAACCTTTAGTAATAGCTACTGGTGGTTTAGCTAATCTTATAGCTAAGGAAACGGATGTTATTGATAAAGTTGATTCAGAATTAACATTAGAGGGGTTAAAGATATTATACTATAAGAATAAGGAGTAAAGTATAAATGAACATAGGAGATTTAACCTTTGAAAATAATGTATTTCTAGCACCTATGGCAGGTGTAACAGATATATCATTTAGAGGATTATGCAAAGAAATGGGATGCGGGCTTGTATATACTGAAATGGTTAGTGCAAAAGCATTATACTATGGAAGTGAAAATACTAAAGAGTTATTAAGAATCGCTGAAGAGGAAAAGCCTGTGGCTGTTCAGATATTTGGAAGAGAGCCTGAGATAATGGCTAAAATGGTTGAAGAGCATTTTAATCATCGAGATGATATATGCATTATAGATATAAATATGGGATGTCCAGCAACTAAGATAGTAAAAAATGGAGAGGGTTCAGCACTTATGAAAGAACCTGAACTAGCATATACAATAGTAAGAAAAATAAAAGAAGTTTCAACAAAGCCAGTAACTGTAAAATTTAGAAAGGGCTTTGATGAAGAAAATATAAATGCAGTTGAATTTGCAAAGGGTATGGAACAAGCAGGAGCTGATGCTGTTGCTATTCATGGTAGAACAAGAAAACAAATGTATCAAGGAAAGGCTGACTGGGATATAATAAAGTCAGTAAAAGAAAATGTTTCTATACCTGTTATAGGAAATGGTGATGTATTTTCGCCAGAGGATGCATTGCGAATGAAGGAACTTACTAATTGTGATGGAATTATGATTGCAAGAGGTAGTCAAGGAAATCCGTGGCTTTTTAGACAGATTAAAGATGTACTTGAAGGAAAAATACCACAAGAAGTAACAAATAAAGAACGTGTAGAAATGTGCCTTAGACATTATGAGTTAGCTATAAAATATGATGGTGAATATAAGGCGATAAGGGAAATGAGAAAACATGCTTCTTGGTATATAAAAGGCTTGCCAAAGTGTACTGATATCAGAAATGAAATAAATGTATTAGATGATAGTAGTAAGGTTATTGATATTTTAAAGGAATATAAAGAACATTTATAAATTAAATGAGATTTTAAGTTTTATTTAATTAGTATTGGTAATATAGATAGTATAAGTTTCATTATAGATGCTATACTATAGAAGAGTGAAATTAAGCATAATTTAACTGTTAGAACGAGTGATTAGTTTAACTTGCTTTTATTGACATATCATATATGCTGATTTATAATTAGTTAAATGATTTCAAGGTTGTAAGGCTATTTTAGTTGTTTTGACGGAAATATTATGTAAGAAACTCTGTTTTTAATTTTTAAACAGAGTTTATATGAGTTAATTAGAAAATGCTCTTTTAAAATAGGAGCAGATATTAAATAAATAATAGAGGTTTTAAAGGGGAGTACAGCATATGAGCGAAAATAAAAAACAATATGTAATGACTTACGAAGGTGTTAAAAAGTTAGAAAACGAATTAGAATATTTAAAAACTGTTAAAAGAAAAGAAATAACTGAAAAAATAAAAGTAGCATTAGGATATGGAGATTTAAGTGAAAACTCTGAATATGATGAAGCTAAAAACGATCAGGCATTCACAGAAGGTAGAATTGTTACATTAGAAAATATGTTAAAGAATGCTGTTGTTGTAGATGAATCAGAAATACCAAAAGATGTTGTTTCTGTAGGTTCAAAAGTTAAAGTTAAAGATTATGAATTTGATGAAGAAGTGGAATATTCAATTGTAGGTTCAGCAGAAGCAGATCCTATGAATTTTAAAATATCAAATGAATCACCAGTTGGAAGTGCTTTAATAGGTAAGAAGATAGGCGAGATAGTAGAAGTACAAATTCCAGATGGTGTGAACAAGTTTGAAATATTAGGAATAAGTAGAAGTTAATTGGAGGTACAATAATGTCAACAGAAGAAATGAGTATGCAGGAGTTAGAGTCTCAATTTAGTGAACAAGAAGGTTTAAGAAGAGAGAAACTAGCAGAGTTACAAAAAGCAGATAAGGATCCTTTTGATGTTTATAAGGTAAATAGAACTCACACAACTGGAGAAGTTAGGGATAATTATGAAGAACTAGAAGGTAAAGAAGTAACAATTGCCGGAAGAATAATGTCTAAAAGAGGTCAAGGAAAGGTTGTATTCTCAGATATCCATGATAAAGATGGTAAGATGCAATTATTCTTAAAGATTGATAAGGTTGGAGAAGAAAATTTAAAAGAATATAAGACTTATGATATTGGAGACTGGGTAGCAGCTACTGGAGAAGTATTTACTACTCAAAGAGGTGAAATATCAATTAATGTTAATTCTTTTGAATTAACATGTAAGTCATTAAAACCATTACCAGAAAAGTGGCATGGGTTAAAAGATCCAGATTTAAGATATAGACAAAGAGAATTAGATATAATAACTAACTCAGAAGTTAAAGATACTTTTGTTAAGAGAAGTAGAATTATATCAGCTATGAGAGAATTTTTAGATAATAGAGGATTCTTAGAAGTTGAAACTCCAATTCTTTCTCCAATTGCAGGTGGAGCTGCTGCAAAACCATTCGTAACACATCATAATACTTTAGATATGGATATGTTCTTAAGAATAGCGCCAGAATTATATCTTAAGAGATTAATAGTTGCTGGATTTGAAAAAGTTTATGAAATTGGAAGAAATTTCAGAAATGAAGGTATGTCTGTTAGACATAATCCAGAATTTACTGCAATAGAATTATATGAAGCATACTCAGATTATAATGACATGATGGAAATTACAGAAAACATGGTTGCTTATGTTTGTGAAAAGATAAATGGAACTACTAAAGTTACATATCAAGGAACAGAAATAGACTTTATGCCACCATGGAGAAGAATAACTATGGTTGATGCTGTTAAAGAATATGCAGGTGTGGATTTTACTACAATTAATTCTGATGAAGAAGCTCAAGCTATAGCTAAAGAGAAGAACTTAGAATTCCCTAAGCCATTAAATACAGTAACTAAAGGTGAAGTGTTAAATGCTCTATATGAAGAGTTTGGTGAAGAAAAAATGATTCAACCAACATTCATAATGGATTATCCAGTAGAAAATTCACCTCTTACTAAGAAGAAGAGAGGTAATGCTGAATTTACTGAAAGATTTGAAGCATTTGTATTTGGTAGAGAGTTAGGAAATGCATATTCTGAATTAAATGATCCTATAGTTCAAAGAGAAAGATTTGAACAACAAGCTAATGCAAGAGAATTAGGTGATGATGAAGCATACATGTTAGATGAACAATTCATGAGTGCTTTAGAAACAGGTATGCCACCTACAGGTGGGTTAGGTATAGGGATAGATAGACTTATAATGTTCTTAACTGATTCAGCATCAATAAGAGACGTTATATTATTCCCAACAATGAAGCCACAAAAATAGTAAAATAAAATTGATTTATATTATATATAAAAGTTAATTATGTTAAGTCTGCATTGGAATTATGCAGACTTTTCTTTATATTGAATTAAAGAAATAAAGAAGTATACAATAAGCAAAGAAAATGTAATAAAAGTATTGCATAATGTAAAAAACCTGTTATAATAGATTAAGTAATGACGTTCCGCGATAGCTCAATGGTGGAGCACTCGGCTGTTAACCGATAGGCTGGAGGTTCGAGTCCTCTTCGCGGAGCCATTTTTTTAATATAAATGGTTATTTCATCCCGTATAATTAGTATATGGGATTTTTTTGTTTTAAATATATTTTATGACTATACAAAATTAGAGAAGATTAATATATTGTAAAATGTGAAATTAAATAAATATAAAAACATAGTTTAATTATTTATTTAATGATTTAACATCTATATTAGAGTTTTATAATTAGCTATACATACTGCAATATAGAATCATAAAAATAAATTTAAAAAAATTTAAAAAAAGTATTGCATAATATAAAAAACCTGCTATAATAAATTAAGTAATGACGTTCCGCGATAGCTCAATGGTGGAGCACTCGGCTGTTAACCGATAGGTTGGAGGTTCGAGTCCTCTTCGCGGAGCCATTTTTTTTGCTTTTTTTAGTGAATAGTTAATTTATTTCGCTTAAAGTAGGCGAGGTTTTTGTTTTTTTTATTTAAATGCTATACAAGTTTGTATAGCATTTTTATTTATATAATAGATTACGATATCTGGTATCTATTAATACTTATATTTAATTTTGAGTAATAAAGTTGATTAATTTTATATTAAAAAATAATGAGCTATTAAAATTTTAATAGCTCATTATTACATAGGTTATACAGTATTCTTTTTATCCATAAATTGAAAGGATTCTAAAATTATTTTTGTTGAATATCTTTTTTGTTGTTGTTTATCCATATAACTTCCGATTTGAATATGACCTTCAATAGAAATTTGACTTCCTTTAGAAAGATATTCATTAATTATTTCAGCTTTTTTATCAAAAGCCACAATATCAATGAAATCTGTAACTTTCTCTCCTGTAAATTTATTGTAGTTATTAATAGCTAAGGGGAATTGTATGTAACATCTTTTACCGTTATCAAAGAATTTCAACTCAAAATCATGAGCAATCCTACCAATTAGATATACTTTATTCATAACATAAACCTCCAGTTTGCTTCAAGATATTAGAATTATGGACATAAATAGAAACTTATATTCAAAAAATCAGAAAAAATTTAAAAAAGGTATTGCATAATGTGAAAAACCTGTTATAATAGATTAAGTAATGACGTTCCGCGATAGCTCAATGGTGGAGCACTCGGCTGTTAACCGATAGGTTGGAGGTTCGAGTCCTCTTCGCGGAGCCATTTTTTTTTATATTTTTTTAATAATAAATACCTATTGTATTTCGCATGTTAATTATGCGGATTTTTTTATATAAAATATTATTACGTGTTGAAATGTAGTAGTTTGTTGTTTAAAAAAATTATTTATGCAAATAATTATATTGACATATAAAAACATTTTGCTAAAATTAAATGTATAAATTGAAAATGCATGTTGATAAAGAAGAGTAGTTTAAAAATCAATTTTAGAGAGATAATGTGCGGTGGAAATTATCATTGATTTTAAATGAAAGGAACTTTTGAGTGTGAGCAAGAAAGATGGACTTAAGTCAAGAAGGGTGGAACCGCGGAATTATAATTTCGTCCCTTTGTGATGTGGGTCTTTTTATTTTATAAAAATATATTTTGGAGGGAAAAATTATGGCAGTAGAAAAAACAATGGATAAGATTGTAGCTCTTTGTAAGAATAGAGGATTTGTATTCCCTGGCTCAGATATATATGGTGGCCTTGCGAATTCATGGGATTACGGCCCTTTAGGAGTAGAATTTAAAAATAATGTTAAAAAAGCATGGTGGAAAAAGTTTGTTCAAGAAAGCCCTTACAATGTAGGATTGGATTCAGCAATATTAATGAACCCAGAAGTTTGGGTTGCATCAGGACACGTTGGTGGATTCTCAGATCCATTGATGGATTGTAAAGAATGTAAAGCTAGATTTAGAGCTGATAAGATTGTTGAAGATCATATGACAGCTAATGGTGCAGAAGTAGCAAGTGCTGATGGATGGACTAATGAACAATTAAAAGAATACATTGAAAGTAACAACATAGTATGTCCTAAGTGTGGTAAGATGAACTACACAGATATAAGAAAGTTTAATCTTATGTTTAAGACATTCCAAGGAGTTACTGAAGATGCTAAGTCAGAAATGTACTTAAGACCTGAAACAGCTCAAGGTATATTTGTAAACTTTAAAGCAGTTCAAAGAACTTCAAGAAAGAAAGTACCTTTTGGTATAGCTCAAATAGGTAAGTCTTTCAGAAATGAAATTACTCCAGGTAACTTCACGTTCAGAACAAGAGAATTTGAACAAATGGAATTAGAATTCTTCTGTAAGCCAGGAACAGATTTAGAATGGCATAAGTACTGGAAAGATTACTGCTGGAATTTCTTACTTAACTTAAATGTAAAACCAGAAAACTTAAGAATGAGAGATCATGGAGAAGAAGAATTATCATTCTACTCAAATGCAACATCTGATATAGAATACTTATTCCCATTTGGATGGGGTGAATTATGGGGAATAGCAGATAGAACTGATTATGACTTAAATAAACACCAAGAGCATTCAGGACAGGATTTAAGCTATCTAGATCAAACAACTAATGAAAAATACATACCATATGTAATTGAACCATCATTAGGTGCTGATAGAGTTGCGTTAGCATTCTTAATAGAAGCTTATGATGAAGAGGAATTAGAAGGTGGAGATTCTAGAACAGTAATGCACTTACATCCTGCTTTAGCTCCATTTAAAGCTGCTATATTACCACTTTCGAAGAAACTTTCAGAAAGAGCATTAGAAGTTTATGCTGACTTAAGCAAGAAATTCAACTTAGACTTTGATGAAACAGGAAGTATCGGAAAGAGATACAGAAGACAAGATGAAATAGGAACTCCATACTGTATAACAATTGACTTCGAAACATTAGAAGATGAAGCGGTTACTATCAGAAATAGAGATACTATGGAACAAGAAAGAATTAAGATAAGTGAACTTGAATCATATATTCAAAAAAGTTTAGAATTTTAATATAGCTATGAGCTTACTGATGAATTTATCAGTAAGCTCATATTTTTTAGTGTATGGGAACTTACAACGATAGGATAATGTTTAAAGTATTGAATTTAGCTAATTGATAGAATTGAAAGCATAATCAAACACTTTTTTATATATTTAAGATACTTGTGATAAGATAAATAGGAAAAAAATTGAATACATTGCTAATTTGGTAGAAGAAGGTTTTTTGTAGTGATATAATTAAAATTAGATAGATTTTAGATAATAACGTAGAAGGTACTATTAATTTTGTTGGAGGAAAAATAATGAAAAAGGATTTTAAAGAGTTTAAAAATTATATATCAAATAAAAAGGTTGCTGTAGTTGGTATCGGTGTTAGTAATATTCCATTGATAAATTTTCTTTTACAGCTTGGAGCTCATGTGACTGGTTTTGACAGAAAGACAAAAGAAGATCTTGGAGAGGTTGCAATAGATTTTGAAGCAAAAGGTGTAAAACTTGAACTCGGAGAAGGGTATTTAGATAATTTGATTGGATATGAAGTTGTATTTAAGAGTCCATCAATGAGGATTGATAGTGAAGCGTTAGTTAGGGCTAAAAGTGAAGGAGCATATATTACTTCTGAAATGGAAGAGTTCGTAAGATATACCAAAGGGAAGATTTATGCAGTTACAGGCAGTGATGGTAAAACAACAACGACAACTATAATTTCTAAATTATTAAAAGAACAAGGATATAATACTTGGGTTGGTGGAAACATAGGTACGCCTTTATTTTCTGAAATAGAAAATATAAAAGATGAAGATAAAGTTGTTTTAGAGTTATCAAGTTTTCAATTGATGACTATGAGTGAAGAAATAGATATTGCTATATGCACTAATTTAGCACCTAATCATTTAGATATGCATAAGGATATGAAGGAATATGTAGATTCTAAGAAAAACATATTTTTATATCAGTCTGCAAATGATGTGTTGGTTGTTAACAGAGAAAATGAAATAACATATGAATTTGAAAAAGAAGCAAAGGGTATTGTACGAGAATTTAGTTCTAAAAGAAAAATAGAAAATGGAGCTTATTATGAAGACGGTATTCTTTACCTAGAAGGAAAAGAAGTTTGTAGAAAAGAAGATATAGTTATAAAAGGTATGCATAATGTAGAAAATTATCTTGCTGCTTTTATTGCAACAAAGGATGAAGTATCTATAGAGGTAATGAAAAAAGTTGCTGAAACTTTTGCTGGCGTTGAACATAGATGCGAGTTTATAAGAGAACTTGATGGGGTTAAATATTATAATGATTCAATTGCATCTAGTCCCACAAGAACATTAGCTGGTTTAAAAGCTTTTGATAAAAAGGTTATTTTAATTGCTGGTGGTTATGATAAACATATACCTTTTGAACCACTTGCTTATGAAGGGTATCCATATATAAAAGAATTAATTCTTGTTGGAGCTACTAGTGATAAAATTCAAGCTGTGTTTAAAGCTCTTGAAAATGAAAAAGGCATTAAAACTAATATAAAAAGAGCTAATACTTTAGAAGAGGCTGTATCTATATGTAAATCAATCGCTGAAGTCGGAGATGTTGTAACATTATCACCTGCTTGTGCGGCATTTGATATGTTTGCTAATTTTATGGTTAGAGGTAATACATTTAAAAAGATTGTGAATGCGTTATAAATTGTAGTAGATTATGTATTTATAATGTTATGATTATCTAAAAATTAATACTGTAAATAAGACAAAGGCATGTAGAGTTTCATCTACATGCCTTTGTCTTATTTATTTGAGAATGTTTTATAGTAAATATTATTTACATTTAGGCTGGGACTATAAAATATACCTGATGGAGTTAAATGATAAGAATTAATTCCGAAAGATACTTCTGGTTTTAATGTAATCTCTGAAGTTGAAGCATCAATAGATAGTGAGTAAAGGTTATTAATATCATCACCATTTATAAAGTATATAGTGTCATTAATAGTTTGAAGTTGAAATCCATTCATAATTTTTAATCTTCTAGTTTCTAGATTTGTTGGCTTTAAAGCATAAAGGTTGTTGTTATCTGAAGAGTTAAAAAATAATATTTCATCTTTATATGTTATAAAACTGTTAGCGGTATAATCGGTCAATTTATGTTTGTCACTATAATCTGATTTTATAGAATATAATTTAGAATTATCGTTTAAGTTTTGATAAATAATATAATCACCATTAACTATGTATTGTCCAACTGAATCAGAAGTTACGAGTGAAGCTTTTGATGTCTCGGTATCATATATGTATAATTTGTTCTTGTCGGCTTTATTTTTATAATAAATTAGATTTTTTACTATAATCATTTGATCTACTGAGTGGTTATTTAATTTAACAGTTTCTTTGTTGGTGAGCTTACATGAATACAAACTATTGTTATCAGAACTATTTGCGAAATAAAGGTATTCTCCAATTATCCCTATGTTATTAGATGAATAATCAATAAAATCTTTTACTGATTGACTTTCTAATATATTCTCTGGAAGTGGATCTGGAATTATTGAAATTCTATTGTTTTCATCAGGATTTGTGAAAATTAAATCTGTGCCATTAAATATAAAAGGACAAAAATAATATGATTCTCCATTAATTTTAAAATCATTAGAGTTATCAGCATTATATGTAGTACTAGTAGCTGTTATTGGTGATGTACTAGCAGGTGTGTTTGGTTTTGAGTTAGTTGCTTCTGTATCAGTTTTTCCACATCCAACTATATTAAGTAAGGTTATAGATAAAATTATACAAATTATTTTTTTCTTCATTAAAAATCTCCCCATAATCAAAGTCTGAATTATATATTTTTTTAAATACTATCTTTTAAATGCAATATATACAAATATTTAGTTTATAAACAATAAGTTATAGATTCTATATAAATGTCGTATAAAAATGTATAATACTAAATAGTAATAAGCTTATATATTAAATAATAAGTACATTCTTAATATATATTATAAAGAAAAAAGTAGAGAAGTGTAATTTTATATCCCAATATTCATAGATTATTTTCACATAAAACAGTATATAGCTAGTAATTATAATGACTAATAGACGTAAAAATTACAGAAAAACTCATTTTGAAATGATAACTTAGCCACGTGTATCCTATATCGAAAAACGTATTATTACGATGAAATTATTAGCAATACAACTGTAATTTATATAGATTGGAGATATACATATAATTAATTATAAAAAACATGATATCATAATATTCGTTGTCAGGGGGAAACGCCAACAACAAAAAACAAAATCAGCTAAGAAGTTCAAAAATTTATTTAAAATAAATGTTGACAACGAAAGCTGATGATGGTATTATAATAAAGCGGTCGAGAGAGACCGACAAGATCTTTGAAAATTGAACAGAATATGATATAAATATTTAAGTAAACCAGCAATTCTTTATTTTGAGTAAGCTAAGATTAAACTTTTTATTGAGAGTTTGATCCTGGCTCAGGACGAACGCTGGCGGCGTGCTTAACACATGCAAGTCGAGCGATGAAGCTCCTTCGGGAGTGGATTAGCGGCGGACGGGTGAGTAACACGTGGGTAACCTGCCTCATAGAGGGGAATAGCCTTTCGAAAGGAAGATTAATACCGCATAAGATTGTAGTACCGCATGGTACAGCAATTAAAGGAGTAATCCGCTATGAGATGGACCCGCGTCGCATTAGCTAGTTGGTGAGGTAACGGCTCACCAAGGCGACGATGCGTAGCCGACCTGAGAGGGTGATCGGCCACATTGGGACTGAGACACGGCCCAGACTCCTACGGGAGGCAGCAGTGGGGAATATTGCACAATGGGGGAAACCCTGATGCAGCAACGCCGCGTGAGTGATGACGGTCTTCGGATTGTAAAGCTCTGTCTTTAGGGACGATAATGACGGTACCTAAGGAGGAAGCCACGGCTAACTACGTGCCAGCAGCCGCGGTAATACGTAGGTGGCAAGCGTTGTCCGGATTTACTGGGCGTAAAGGGAGCGTAGGTGGATATTTAAGTGGGATGTGAAATACCCGGGCTTAACCTGGGTGCTGCATTCCAAACTGGATATCTAGAGTGCAGGAGAGGAAAGGAGAATTCCTAGTGTAGCGGTGAAATGCGTAGAGATTAGGAAGAATACCAGTGGCGAAGGCGCCTTTCTGGACTGTAACTGACACTGAGGCTCGAAAGCGTGGGGAGCAAACAGGATTAGATACCCTGGTAGTCCACGCCGTAAACGATGAATACTAGGTGTAGGGGTTGTCATGACCTCTGTGCCGCCGCTAACGCATTAAGTATTCCGCCTGGGGAGTACGGTCGCAAGATTAAAACTCAAAGGAATTGACGGGGGCCCGCACAAGCAGCGGAGCATGTGGTTTAATTCGAAGCAACGCGAAGAACCTTACCTAGACTTGACATCTCCTGAATTACTCTGTAATGGAGGAAGCCACTTCGGTGGCAGGAAGACAGGTGGTGCATGGTTGTCGTCAGCTCGTGTCGTGAGATGTTGGGTTAAGTCCCGCAACGAGCGCAACCCTTATTGTTAGTTGCTACCATTTAGTTGAGCACTCTAGCGAGACTGCCCGGGTTAACCGGGAGGAAGGTGGGGATGACGTCAAATCATCATGCCCCTTATGTCTAGGGCTACACACGTGCTACAATGGTCGGTACAATGAGATGCAACCTCGCGAGAGTGAGCAAAACTATAAAACCGATCTCAGTTCGGATTGTAGGCTGAAACTCGCCTACATGAAGCTGGAGTTGCTAGTAATCGCGAATCAGAATGTCGCGGTGAATACGTTCCCGGGCCTTGTACACACCGCCCGTCACACCATGAGAGTTGGCAATACCCAAAGTTCGTGAGCTAACCGCAAGGAGGCAGCGACCTAAGGTAGGGTCAGCGATTGGGGTGAAGTCGTAACAAGGTAGCCGTAGGAGAACCTGCGGCTGGATCACCTCCTTTCTATGGAGAAATCTAGCAAACATGGCGTTTGACTAGTACAAAGATGCAAAGCATCTATAAAAATTACAACTTGCTCAAAGGTTACTTAATAGATATTAATATCTGTTCAATTTTGAGGGATCTTCCTTCAAAATACTCATGGGGGTATAGCTCAGTTGGGAGAGCACCTGCCTTGCACGCAGGGGGTCAAGAGTTCGAATCTCTTTATCTCCACCATGAGGGCTTATAGCTCAGCTGGTTAGAGCGCACGCCTGATAAGCGTGAGGTCGATGGTTCGAGTCCATTTAAGCCCACCATATTGTTCTTTGAAAATTGCATATTAACAATTGTATATAATACAACAAAGCCAAGAATAAATATTCTTTGTGAATGATTAATATAACCAGTTTTGTATATCAAAACTTAAAAAGGTCAAGCTACAAAGGGCGCATGGTGAATGCCTTGGCATCAGGAGCCGATGAAGGACGTGATAAGCTGCGATAAGCTTCGGGTAGGCGCACATAGCCAGAGATCCGGAGATTTCCGAATGGGGAAACCCGCATGAGAAACCTCATGCATCGTAAAGTGAATACATAGCTTTATGAAGGAACACCTAGGGAACTGAAACATCTAAGTACCTAGAGGAAGAGAAAGAAAAATCGATTTTCTTAGTAGCGGCGAGCGAAAAGGAAAGAGCCCAAACCAGAGATTTATCTCTGGGGTTGCGGACAGAACATAACGTGAAATTATGATTAACCGAACACAACTGGAAAGTTGGACCGTAGGAGGTAATAGTCCTGTAAGTAAAAGTCATAATGATCAGTTCTGCACCAGAGTACCACGAGACACGTGAAACCTTGTGGGAAGCAGGGAGGACCACCTCCCAAGGCTAAATACTACCTGATGACCGATAGTGAAGCAGTACCGTGAGGGAAAGGTGAAAAGAACCCCGGGAGGGGAGTGAAATAGAACCTGAAACCATGTGCCTACAACCGATCAAAGCACCTTATGTGTGTGATGATGTGCTTTTTGTAGAACGAGCCAACGAGTTACGGTATGTAGCGAGGTTAAGTACTTAAGGTACGGAGCCGAAGGGAAACCGAGTCTTAATAGGGCGACTAGTTGCATGCTGTAGACCCGAAACCGGGTGACCTATCCATGGCCAGGTTGAAGCGAGGGTAAAACCTCGTGGAGGACCGAACCACGTTGCTGTTGAAAAAGCATGGGATGAGCTGTGGATAGCGGAGAAATTCCAATCGAACTCGGATATAGCTGGTTCTCCTCGAAATAGCTTTAGGGCTAGCGTCGTGAAATGTGAGTACTGGAGGTAGAGCACTGAATAGGCTAGGGGGCATAGCGCTTACCGAACCTTATCAAACTCCGAATGCCAGATACTATCAGCACGGCAGTCAGACTATGAAAGATAAGTTCCATGGTCAAAAGGGAAACAGCCCAGATCGTCAGCTAAGGTCCCAAAGTGTAAGTTAAGTGGAAAAGGATGTGGGATTTCTAAGACAACTAGGATGTTGGCTTAGAAGCAGCCACTCATTAAAAGAGTGCGTAATAGCTCACTAGTCAAGAGATCCTGCGCCGAAAATGTCCGGGGCTCAAACTTACCACCGAAGCTACGGGTTCATACTTTGTATGAGCGGTAGAGGAGCGTCGTAATCGGGCTGAAGTCGTACCGTAAGGAGCGGTGGACTGATTACGAGTGAGAATGTTGGCATTAGTAGCGAGATGTAGGTGAGAATCCTACAGGCCGAATATCTAAGGTTTCCTGAGTAAAGTTTGTCTTCTCAGGGTTAGTCGGGACCTAAGGCGAGGCCGAGAGGCGTAGTCGATGGACAATTGGTTGATATTCCAATACCACTATAATCGTTATTATCGATGGTGTGACGGAGAAGGATAGGATGTGCCAGCTATTGGATGCTGGTCTAAGCGTTGAGGGAGTTAGAACAGGCAAATCCGTTCTAACAATCCTAGGGCGTGATGGGGAAGGTTCCACGGAACCGAAGTATCTGATTTCATGCTTCCAAGAAAAGCATCTAGAAAGAGAAGTAGTGCCCGTACCGCAAACCGACACAGGTAGATGAGGAGAGAATCCTAAGGCCGACGGAAGAATCACAGTTAAGGAACTAGGCAAATTGACCCCGTAACTTCGGGAGAAGGGGTGCCTACCATTTGGTAGGCCGCAGAGAATAGGCACAAGCAACTGTTTAACAAAAACACAGGTCTCTGCTAAAGCGTAAGCTGATGTATAGGGGCTGACGCCTGCCCGGTGCTGGAAGGTTAAGGGGAACACTTAGCGCAAGCGAAGGTGTGAACTTAAGCCCCAGTAAACGGCGGCCGTAACTATAACGGTCCTAAGGTAGCGAAATTCCTTGTCAGGTAAGTTCTGACCCGCACGAATGGCGTAATGACTTGTGCACTGTCTCAACTGTGAATCCGGCGAAGTTGTAGTGCGAGTGAAGATGCTCGCTACCCGCGATTGGACGGAAAGACCCCGTAGAGCTTTACTGTAGCTTAGCATTGAATTTCGGTATTGTCTGTACAGGATAGGTGGGAGACTGGGAAATTAGGGCGTCAGCCTTAATGGAGTCGTTGTTGGGATACCACCCTGATAGTATTGAAGTTCTAACTGGATGCCATGAAACTGGTGACAGGACATTGTTAGGTGGGCAGTTTGACTGGGGCGGTCGCCTCCTAAAATGTAACGGAGGCGCCCAAAGGTTCCCTCAGAACGGTCGGAAATCGTTCGTAGAGTGTAAAGGCATAAGGGAGCCTGACTGCGAGACCTACAAGTCGAGCAGGGACGAAAGTCGGGCTTAGTGATCCGGTGGTACCTCGTGGGAGGGCCATCGCTCAACGGATAAAAGCTACCTCGGGGATAACAGGCTGATCTCCCCCAAGAGTTCACATCGACGGGGAGGTTTGGCACCTCGATGTCGGCTCGTCGCATCCTGGGGCTGAAGTAGGTCCCAAGGGTTGGGCTGTTCGCCCATTAAAGCGGCACGCGAGCTGGGTTCAGAACGTCGTGAGACAGTTCGGTCCCTATCCGTCGCGGGCGTAGGAAATTTGAGAGGAGCTGTCCTTAGTACGAGAGGACCGGGATGGACTGACCTATGGTGTACCAGTTGTTTCGCCAGAAGCATAGCTGGGTAGCTAAGTCGGGAAGGGATAAACGCTGAAAGCATCTAAGTGTGAAGCCCACCTCAAGATGAGATTTCCCATAGCATAAGCTAGTAAGACCCCTTGAAGACTACAAGGTTGATAGGTCAGAGGTGTAAGTGCGGTAACGTATTTAGCTGACTGATACTAATAGGTCGAGGGCTTGACCAATAATCATGTATAGTATATAATGTTAATATGCAATTTTGAAAGAACAATAGTTTTTTCAATTAAAATCTCGTGACGATGGCATAGAGGTAACACTCCTTCCCATTCCGAACAGGACAGTTAAGGTCTATAACGCCGATGGTACTGCATGGGAGACTGTGTGGAAGAGTAGGAAGTTGCGAGGTAAGATGGCTCGATAGCTCAGTCGGTAGAGCAGAGGACTGAAAATCCTCGTGTCACTGGTTCGATTCCAGTTCGAGCCACCATATATGGCGCTATAGCCAAGTGGTAAGGCAGAGGTCTGCAAAACCTTTATTCCCCAGTTCAAATCTGGGTGGCGCCTCCAAATAAAAATCTGAAGTTTTTACTTCAGATTTTTTTGTTATATAAGATTATTTAATATTAGTAAGAAAAAATACCATATATTGTATAATAAAACAAAAAAGATATGTTGCTAAAACATATCTTTTTTATATAGTATAAATGCTACTAAGGTGGCTATTCCAGCTATTATTGTCATAACAATAGCAAATGAGTGTGGTCCATTAGAGAATGGTAAATAATCAATGTTCATACCATAAATACCACTGACGATAGTAGGAATCGCAAGTAATATAGTAACGGAAGCCAACACTTTCATTACTATATTAAGATTATTTGATATTACTGATGCGAAAAAATCCATTGTACTTGCAAGTATATTACTATAAATTTCAGTCATTTCGATTGCTTGTTTGTTTTCTATAATTACATCTTCTAAAACATCTTTATCTTCTTCATATTTTTGCATTAATTCAAGTTTAAGCATTTTTTCCAGTGTTATTTCATTAGCCTTTAAAGAAGTAGAAAAATAAACAAGAGATTTCTCAAGTGAATGCAATTGGATAAGTTCTCTATTTTTCATTGATTTATGTAATCTTTTTTCAATCATAAGGCTTTTTTTATCTATTTGTCTTAAATAAATAAGGTAGTATGTTGATATCCTGTTCAAAATTTGCAATATGAATCTTGATTTTTTAAATGTATAAAAAGATTTCACTTTTTGATTAGCAAAGTCTGTTAAAATTTTGCTGTTTTTAAGACATACAGTTATTATTTGTTTTTCTGTATGTATTATTGATAATGGATAAGTATCATAAGTTAAAGAGTTATCTTCCATTTCAGTAAAGGGAATATCCACAATTACTAACAAAGCATCATCTTCAATTTCTATACGTGAAGTTTCCTCATCATCTAGAGCGGATTTTAGTAGATCTAAATTTACTCCTGTTTTCTTTGAAATTAGAATTAATTCTTCATCTGATGGAGCTACTATATTTATCCAAGATCCATTTTCTATAGTATCAAGTGTTTTTAGTTTGCAGTTAGATTCACTCTCACTTTTATAAATTTGAATCAATAGATACACCTCCTAATAGTTCTTTTATTATTATACTATTATATAAGGTTAAATGCCTAGAAGAAATGTATTTAATAAAGTCCCATTCTGTAAGAAACTGAATGGGACTTGAATTTATTTTTTTATATTGTTATAAAATTCTGCCTTAACTTCTTGTAAAAGAGTTTCGTTTTCTATTAAATCTATTGCTGTACTTGCAAGAGATATGGCAGCAGTTAAACATTGCTTTAGAGCAAATTCTGAAATTGTATTCTGTGCAAATTCTAAACTTCCATACTTTATGTTTTGATTTTCTTCGTTTAAAACAGATATATAAGGATGTATTGAAGGTACGGTATGGCTTACATCTCCAATACTTAAACCTGCATAAATATCTTTAGGTGGATTAATATGAATTATTCCATTCTCTTTAAGATTATGACTAAATAATCTATTTAAAGTTCTATTGGTTATAAGTTCTTTATTAGGACATTCATATAAGAAAAACTCATGATCAATATTTGTTAATTCACTTACATGATTAGCAATAGTTCTGATTTTCTCATCACCTAATTCAGCAAGCTTAGTATTTAAAGCACGAATATAGAATTTGATTTCTGATTCTACTGGTAAAAGTAATGGAGTAAAACCACCATTTGATATTATAGAATTAATTTCTAAGTTATCAGGAAATCCTTTTTTTATAGAATCAATTATATTTAGTGTAAGTAAAGCTGCATCTAAAGATGTGAAAGATTTTTTATTTAAAAAACGTAGGCCTTTATCTCCAATAAATTTTAGACCAAGAGGAATTATTGCAGAAGAAGAACCGCTTTCACATGTCTCAGTATCTGGATGTGCAACCATAACTACATCTATATCTTCGAAAACACCTTGTCTTACCATTGTTCCTTTTGTCCCTCCAAGATATTCTCCAGGGCATCCTATTAATATTGAAGAACCACCAATTTTGTCAATTATACTACCTAAAGCTATGGCAGCAGCCACTGAAATTGTAGTTACAAGGTTATGACCTGTTAAGTGACCATCGTGTTCTATAGCATCGTACTCACAAAGAAAACAAATTTTTGGGTATCCACTGCCCTTTTGTGCAAAAAAGGCATTATCTATGTCTACAAATTTTTCAGTAACATTAAAATTATATTTTTTTAGTAGATCACC
Organism: Clostridium butyricum; assembly: GCF_006742065.1. Classification (NCBI taxonomy): domain Bacteria; kingdom Bacillati; phylum Bacillota; class Clostridia; order Eubacteriales; family Clostridiaceae; genus Clostridium; species Clostridium butyricum. Next base: position 170,249 of record NZ_AP019716.1, read on the forward strand.
AATATATTTTGAAGAATTATATTCGTTATAACTTATTTCAGGATTTTCATATAAGTAAGTTGCTAAATTTTTTATATCATCCTCACATGTAGATAAAAAAGAGATAATTTCTTGTTTCATGAATTTAATTTGTTACGAAGACTCATATTTATTTATAATGTAGGAAAAGCCTTTCGTAACGTCTCCTTTCTTAAAATATTTAACTATTAATTTTAGTGTTACCAATAAAATAAAAATAATTTATATAATATATTGTATTAAATTTTATATTTGAGGAAATAATCTAGATAGATTTAATTTTATATGTGTAAAAGGGGGATTAGTTGTGGAAAACTCAATAAAAAAATGTTTTATATGTGGACAGATTAATTGTGATGGTATAATAATAAATGGAGAAATGATTTGCAGAAATTGTGAAGAAAAAATTGTAAATACAAAAGTAGATGATTCGGATTATGATGAACTTAAAGATTCAATAAAAATAATTTTATTTGATGAATGCAAAAAATAATATATATATGAAGGATAAATAGTTTATTCTGCTAAAATATAAATATTACTTTTTATCTACTTTAATATATTTCTCTAGTTTATCTTTTAATAAAGTGAGGTATATATGAAAAAAGGTTTATTTATAGTTTTTGAAGGTGGAGAAGGAACTGGAAAAACAACAGCAATTGAATCAATATATGATTGGATTCAAGAAAAAGATTTAAAGTGCATAAAAACAAGAGAACCTGGTGGTATAAAAATATCGGAAGAAATAAGACAAGTTATTTTAGACAAAGACAACACTAAGATGGATGGAAGAACAGAAGCGCTTCTTTATGCAGCTGCAAGAAGGCAGCATTTAGTCGAAAAGGTAATTCCAGCATTAAATGAGGGATATGTAGTTCTTTGTGATAGATTTATTGATTCATCTCTTGCATATCAAGGATTTGCAAGAGGGTTAGGAATAGATGAGGTTATGAGCATAAATAAATTTGCTATAGGTGAATATATGCCTGATTTATCTATATTATTTGATTTAGAACCTAAAATTGGTTTAGAGAGAATAAGTACCAGTGGAGAAAGAGAAATTAATAGATTAGATTTAGAAAAGATAGATTTTCATGAAAAAGTAAGAGAAGGATACAATAAAGTTTATAAAGAAAACAGACATAGAATAGTAAAAATAAATGCAGAACAATCTAAAGAGAATGTTTTAAAGGAAATAAAAAAGATACTAGAAAATAAATTTTTTCAGCTATAATATATAAAGAAATAATAATTTAAAAGTAAATTTACTAATAATCAAAGCAATATAAAATACATCCTATTTGTGGTAAAATAAAGAATATCTAATATTTTATTAAATAAGAGATAAATTTATTATTTAAAGGGTGGGATTTGTGATGAAATTAGTAATTGCTATTGTAGAAGATGAAGATTCAATGGATCTGATAGATGCTTTAACAGATGGAAAATACAGAGTAACAAAGCTTGCTACTACAGGGGGATTTCTTAAATCAGGAAATACGACACTTATGGTAGGGGTTGAAGAAGAAAAGGTTAAAGGGGTTATAGATATAATTAAAGATATATGCAAAAAAAGAAAAGAAATACTAGCTACGCCAACAACATTGAGTGGAGGAGAAAGTGCATACATGCAACAGTATCCTGTACAAATAAATGTAGGAGGAGCTACTGTTTTTGTAATTGATGTAGATCAATTTATAAAAATATAATATTAGGAGAGTAAGATTTTGAGGAAGATACTAGGACATGAAGGTATTATAAATGGAATTAATAAAAGGAAATTAAATAATTCATTTTCTCATGCAAACTTAATTGTTGGTGCTGATGGAATTGGAAAGAGCGTTATTGCAAAGTATCTTTCGAATAATATTATAGAGCCTAGAGATAATGCTGAAAGTGTTGATATAGTAAGATATTATCCTTCTTCATCATCTTTTGGGGTAGATGATGTAAGGCATATTATAGATGAAGTTAGTAAAAAACCTTATGAAGGTGATAAGAAGGTTTTAATTTTATATAAATGTGATAAAATGACTACTCAGGCTCAAAATGCATTACTTAAAACAATTGAAGAGCCTCCAGTAGGCGTATATTTAATATTGTTAAGTGATTCGTTAGAAACTATTTTAGATACAATTCAATCAAGATGTCAGGTATATAAGTTAACACCCCTTTCAAAAGAAGAGATATTAGAATATATAGAAACTAATTTCCCAGATATAGAGTCTAATGATAGGCATGCAGCATTAGCATTTAGTACGGGTATACCTGGAAAGATAGATAAGTTTATTAATGATCAAAAATTGAAGGAATTAAGAAATACTTGTGTAGAACTATTTTCAGATATTCTCAAAAGAGAACATGGATTAGTATTAAAATACCAAGAATTATTAAAAAATTTCAAAGATGAAAAGTATGATCTTCTAGATATATTAATTTTATTTATTAGAGATATTATGGTATTTAAGGAACTTAATAATAAAGAATTGGTTGTTAACTTTGATAAAATAGATAATATTATAGATATATCAATGGGAATAACTTATAAAAAACTTAATAGTATGTTAGAATACATAAAAGAAGCTAGAATAAATTTTAATAGTAATACAAACTATTCAATGACCGTTAGTGTAATGCTGATGGGATTTGCGGAGGTATAATAAATGATAAAAGTAATAGGAGTGAGATTTAAAAAAGCAGGTAAAATTTATTACTTTAGTCCGACTGATCTTGATATAAAAAGAGGACAGTATGTAATAGTAGAAACTGCAAGAGGAATTGAATTTGGAGAATGTGTAATTGGAATAAAGGAAATTAGTGAAGAAGAGATTGTTTCTCCATTAAAATGTGTTATAAGAATTGCAGATGAAAAGGATATTCTTAAACATAAAGAAAATAAAGCAAAAGAAATTGAAGCTTTAGAAATTTGTTTAAAAAAGATACAAGAGCATAAGTTAGATATGAAACTTATAGATGTTGAATACACTTTTGATAATAATAAAGTAATATTTTATTTTACAGCAGATGGAAGAGTTGATTTTAGAGAATTAGTTAAAGATTTAGCTACTATCTTTAAAACAAGGATTGAATTAAGACAAATAGGAGTAAGAGATGAAGCCAAAATGGTGGGAGGTCTTGGACCATGCGGAAGACCAATGTGTTGTTCAACTTTTTTAGGTGATTTTGCATCTGTTTCAATAAAAATGGCTAAAGAACAAAACTTATCGCTTAATCCTACAAAAATTTCTGGAATATGTGGACGTTTAATGTGTTGCTTAAATTATGAACAAAACACTTATGAAGAAATTAGAAAGAGACTACCCAAAGTTGGATCTATTGTCAAAACTGAATATGGAAATGGTTCAGTTATAGGTAATTCAATAGTGAAAGAAATGGTAAAAGTTAAATTGAAAAAAGGCGACGAAGAAGTAGTAGAAGAATTCAAAATTATAGATGTTGAGTTAGTTACAGGAGAATATGAAGATACTATTGATGAAAATAATATAAAGCTAATAGTTGAATCAGAAGAAGATAAGAAGCTTATAAAGAATCTTATAAATGAAAAGTAGGGGGATTTCTATGAAGTCAGTAATAAAAATATTAAATATGAATTCACAGAAAGACTCAAAAAAGATTCAAAATATTTTAATACATAGCACTGGTGTTATAGCAAGTCAGACATCTTTAATAAAAAAGGAAGTAACAGTAGTATATGATGACCTATCAATTAAAATAGAGAAAATAATAGAATTAATAGAAGACTTGGGATATTTAGTAATATAAATAATAATTATAAATATTGATTAAATTTTGGAAATCATAATATAAAATACTTTAAAAACATTATGATACATGATAAAATGTAAGAGGTTAATTACTACAATTTATTAGGAGGTGTTCTGAAATGGCATTTGTTATTAATGATTCATGTGTTAGTTGTGGAGCATGCGCTGGAGAATGTCCAGTTAGCGCTATTACTCAAGGAGATACTCAATTCGTTATAGATGCAGATACTTGTATCGATTGCGGAAACTGTGCTAATGTTTGTCCAGTTGGAGCTCCAGTACAAGAATAATAGTAAAAAAAGACTACGTTTGTAGTCTTTTTTTCTTATAAAATTATATTAGAAAAATAGCTTATAATAAAATGTTTAGTATGGAGGTTGTAATAGAATAGTCTCCATACTTTTTGTTTTTAAATCTAATTTTAATAAATCTATAGAGTTAGTATTCACTTTTGAAACTTTTTTCATAGATATTATAAAATCTTTACAATCATCTAAAGCAAAGTCTGTAACCGGTGTTTTATAGTGCATAGGAATAATATATCTGGGCGTTAGCAATTTACACAAATTTGCTGCCTTTTTACCATCTAAAGTGAAATTTCCGCCAATTGGAATAAGAAGAAAATCCAATGAATTAAGTTCATCTAATATAGGTTGTGCAGGAATATGACCCAAATCTCCTAAATGTGCTAATGTTAAATTGTTAAATTTATATATATAAATTGTATTCATTCCTCTTTTAAGTCCATTATAATCATCATGAAAGGAATTGAATCCTTTTAATTGTAGAAAATCTAAATTAAAATTACCATAGGTATCAATGACTTTTGTATCATTATTTATTGGATTTATAGAAGAGTGATCAAAGTGAGAGTGGCTTATGGTTATTAAATCGCACTTAGGGAAATCTATCTTATAACCTAATGATTTATTAAACGGATCAATTAGAATTCTTTTTCCTTCATTTGTTTTTATCATAAAACATGAATGACCGTACCAAATTAACTGCATAAATATCCTCCAAGTTTAAATACTATAAATATGTTAATAATAATTTGTGAAATAAAATATATTTATATGTATAAATTTATGCCTGTTTATACATATAAATATAGTATGGATTTTAATATTAAATATTAAAGCTATTATTATTTTTGACTAATAAAGAGAGTTTTAATCAAAATCCATTTTTTAAATACTCTTTAAAAGAAAAAAGAATAATAGTATAATTATATAAAGTCAAAGTAAGTCAAAAACAAATATTTTATTAAAAGTTTAAGTAGGTGATGTTATGGCAAGACTTTCAGATATAATAGAAGAATTCATAAAAGAAATGTTTAATAACAATAGTAATAACAATGTTATTTTTATACAAAGAAATGAATTGGCAGATCAATTTAGATGTGCACCATCACAAATAAATTATGTATTAACTACAAGGTTTACTTATGAAAAAGGATATTTAATTGAAAGTAAACGAGGTGGTGGTGGTCATATTGCAATTAAACAACTTGAAAAAGATTGTTTTAATAATAGAGAAGAAGTAATAAATGAAAGTATTGGTGATACAATAACATATCATAATGCTAGTGCACTATTAGATCATTTGCATGAATCAGAAATTATAAATAAACGAGAATGTGAAATAATGAAGATGGCAGTAAATGATAGGAGCCTTGCGTCATCAGAAAATAGAAATAAAGTAAGAGCCGATATATTAAAAGGCATGATTATGATAATTTTATCTTAAGGGCGGGGATATGTATGTTATGCGAAAAATGTAAAAAAAATGAAGCTAGAATAAATTTAGTTAAAATAGTTAATGGTGAAAAACAACAGATATGGTTATGCGAAGAATGTGCTAAAAATATATCTAATATACCATTTTTAAGTTCAATTCCAGAAGGAGCAGGGTTTCCATTTCAAGAAGTTTTAAATGGGTTGTTAACAGGTGTTGAAAATGCACAAAACAACGTAAAAGAAGAAAAACCAGTATGCCCTACTTGTGGATTGACTTATGATGACTTTAAAAAAACAAAAAAAGTTGGATGTTCTAACTGTTATTTTGTATTTAAAAAGTCAATTAAGGCAATAATTAAAAATACTAGTGGTGAAAAAACTCATAAAGGAAGAATTCCGAAGAGAATACAAAATGAATTTTATCAAAGAGATAGATTGAAGCATCTTAAGCAACAACTTCAAATATTAGTTTCAGATGAAGAGTATGAGAAAGCTGCAATTATTAGAGATGAAATAAGAGAAATGGAATTATATATAATAGAGAGTAATATTAATTCTGAAAAACAGGATTGTAAGGAGGAAAATTGTAATGGACAACTGGATTCTTAATTGTAATCAAAATGACATAGTTATAAGCACAAAGATTCAACTTTCAAGAAACATTGAAAAAATACCTTTTCCTGAGAAACTTACTGTTGCTGATGGAAGAAAAAATGTTGAAACAATATATAATTCTATAAAGGATTCATTTGAAAGTGATGATTTAGAGTTATATGAAATCTGGGAAAGAGATAAAAGACTTTTTAATGAATATTTAGATAAGAATTTAATAAGTGATACTTTATTAAAAAATTCGGATAAGGCATCTTTCATTTTAAATAGGGATGAAACTATGAGTATCATGATAAATGAAGAGGATCATATAAAAATACAATGTATTACTTCTGGATTGAATTTGGAAGAGGTTTTACAGAATGTAGTTAAAATTGATGAAGAAATAGAGAAGAATGTAAAGTATGCTTTTGATGAGGAATTTGGATATTTAACTTCACGTATAGAAAATGTTGGAGCTGCAATGAAAGTTCAAGTATTAATTCATTTGCCAGCAATAACTATGAGTGAAGAAGTTGAAAATCTTTCAAAGAGGTTAAACAATAAAGGTCTAGAAATAAAAGGATTATATTTGGAAGGTTCTGATTCATTAGGTAATATATATATAATATCTAATAAAGCTTCTTTGGGTGTTACTGAAGAAAATATTATATGCACAATGAAAGAAGAAGTTTTAAAATTAATTGCGGATGAATACAAGTTTAGAGAGATACTAACAGGAAAATGTAAATACGAACTAGAAGATAAAATATATAGGGCACTTGCTATTTTACAGCATGCAGTACTTCTAGATTTTAAAGAAGCATTAGATTTAATATCTAAAGTAAGATTAGGAGTAGAATTATCACTAATACCGATTAATAAAGAAAAGATTAATAAATTAATTGTAAATATTAAAGATTCATCCATTGAAAATATATCGGGAAGAAGATTGACTGAAAAAGAAATAAAGTATGAGAGAGCTAATATAGTTAGAAAATTATTAATATAAGTAGGATTGTGAGGGTTAGAAGAAATGGAATATAGCAAATTAACAGAAAGAGCTCAAGTAGTTATTTTAGAAGCAGAAGGAGAATCAGAAAAGTTTAAACATGGTTATGTGGGAACTGAGCATATACTACTTGGCATATTAAAGGAAAATGGTTACTCGGCAACACTTCTTAAAAAGCATGGAATATATCTAGAGAATATAAGAGAAATGTTGCAAAGATACTTGGGCTATGGTGATATTACTAAAACTGGTGATGATATTCTATTAACTCCTAGAACTAAAAGACTATTAGATGAAAGTTTTTCTGAAGCTAAAAAATTAGATCATAGATTTGTTGGACCAGAACACATATTGCTTGCATTAGTGGCTCAAGAAGAGGGAATGGCTTATACTATATTGAAGAGTTTAAAATTAAACTTTGATAATATTAAAGAAGAATTAACTCAGTTTTTATCTGGTGGAAACTATGAAGATAAAGCCCTTGATAATGAAAGCGAACATAACACTAAAAAAGAAAAGACTCCTATGTTAGACAAATATGGAAGAGATTTAACTCAACTAGCACAGGAAGGTACTTTAGATCCTGTTATAGGAAGAGATATAGAAAATCAAAGAGTATTAGAAATATTATGTAGAAGAATAAAAAATAATCCGTGTCTTATAGGTGAGCCAGGTGTAGGTAAAACTGCAGTTATAGAAGGACTTGCTCAGAGAATAATAGATGGTAATGTTCCAGAAATTCTTAAAAATAAAAGAGTTATATCTTTAGATTTAACATCTATGATAGCAGGTGCTAAATATAGAGGAGAGTTTGAAGAGCGTTTAAAGAAAACAATGGATGAAATACGTAAGGATAAAAGCGTTATTATATTTATAGATGAAATACACACAATTATAGGGGCCGGTGGAGCTGAGGGTGCAATTGATGCCTCTAATATATTGAAACCGGCTTTAGCTAGGGGAGAAATTCAATGTATAGGTGCTACAACTATTGATGAATATAGGAAGTATATTGAAAAGGATTCTGCGCTTGAAAGAAGATTTCAACCTGTAACTGTAGAAGAACCATCAAAGGAAGATACTTTAGAGATATTAAAAGGACTAAGAGATAAATACGAAGCTCATCACAGAGTTAAAATAACAGATGAAGCTTTGGTAGCGGCTGTAAACTTATCTGATAGGTATATAACAGACAGATTTATGCCAGATAAAGCTATTGATTTAATAGATGAAGGTGCAGCTAAGGTAAGAATTGAAAGCTTGACTGAACCGCCAGAATTAAAAGAGATAGAAGAAAGAATAGCATTAATAGATAAGGAAAAAGAAGATGCTATAATGATACAAGATTTTGAAAAAGCTGCTAATTTGAGGGATAATGAAAAAGAACTTAAAACTGAATTAGAAAATAAGAAAAAAGAATGGAATGCTCAAAGTTCAAGCAAGCTTTTAATTGTAGATAAAGAGAAGATTGCTAATGTCGTATCTGTATGGACTAATATACCAATAGAGAAACTTACTGAATCTGAAAGTGAAAAATTACTACATTTAGAGGATATTCTTCATAAAAGAGTAATAGGGCAAAATGAAGCTGTAAAATCAATAGCAAGAGCTGTTAGAAGAGCTAGAGTTGGAATTAAGGATCCTAATAGGCCTATTGGAAGCTTTATTTTCCTAGGACCAACAGGAGTTGGAAAAACAGAGCTTTCAAAGGCTCTTGCAGAAGCTATGTTTGGAGATGAAAATAGCATCATAAGAGTTGATATGTCAGAATATATGGAAAGTCATTCAGTTGCTAAACTAATTGGTGCACCTCCAGGTTATATAGGTCATGAAGATGGTGGACAATTAACAGAGGCAGTAAGAAGAAAACCTTATTCAATTGTATTGTTAGATGAAATTGAAAAGGCACATCAAGATATTTTTAATATACTTCTTCAGATAATGGAAGATGGAAGACTTACTGATGGTAAAGGAAAGGTTGTAAACTTTAAGAATACAATAATTATAATGACATCTAATGTTGGAGCACATCAAATTAAGAAACAGAAAACTATAGGATTTAATTCCGCTCAAAATGAGGAGTCAGATTATGAAAAAATGAAAGAAAATATTTTAGGTGAACTTAAGAAACAATTTAAACCTGAATTTCTTAATAGAATAGATGATACTATAGTATTTCATAAACTTAACGATCAAGATTTAGATAAAATTATGGACTTAATGTTAAAGTCTATTAAAGATAGATTAGAACATAGAGAAATATATTTAAATTTTGAAGATAATAGTAAGGAATTTCTTTTAAATAAGGGGATTGATCTTGAGAATGGAGCAAGACCTTTAAGAAGAATTCTAATTAAGGAAGTAGAAGATAGGCTTAGTGAAGAAATTCTTCAAGGAAATATTCAAATTGGAGATAAAGTTAAAGTAAGTAATTTAGACGATAAACTTATTTTTAGCAAATTAATATAATTATTTAGACTGTTTTAATAGAAATGTATAAAACTATTAAAACAGTCTATTTATTATAATTAATACATTGGAAAAAGATCGTATTAGTAGAAAGTTTTATATAAAATATTAATTTAAATTTTATTGTGTTAATTAACTTTTTTATTGATAAAATCTTGTATTTAAACTAGTATAGTTGATTAAAGTTAAGGGAATATTATTATTAGATAAAAATAATTATACACAAATTAACTTGTTAGTGATAAAATCAATACAAAGATATAAATGATTGGTTCAAGATTAAAACTGTTCCTGATAATTTGTAAAATCTTAAGTAATGGTATTATATGAAAAGTAGTAATATATCATTTACAGTTTGTATTACTGAGCCAAATGGTTAGGAGAAGTTATGGTTAAAGAAATTAAAGAGTTAGATTTAATAATAATAGGTGGAGGTCCAGCAGGATTAACAGCAGCTATATATGCAGGTAGAGCAAAATTAAATACATTACTTTTGGAAAATAAAATCTTAGGTGGACAGGTTAGAAATAGTTTCACTATTGAAAATTATCCTGGATTTAAGAATATTCAAGGTGGAAAACTTGCTGATTTATTTCAAGAACAAGCTGCTGAATTTGGAGCAGTTATAGATGAATTTGATTTAATTGAAAAAATAGATCTTTCAGAAGAAGAAAAAGTTATTGAGACAGAAACTTTTATATATAAGCCAAAAGCAGTGATAATTGCGACTGGTGCTATACCAAGGAAATTACCGATAAAAGGTGAAAAGAATTTTGCTGGAAAGGGTATTCATTATTGTGCAGTATGTGATGGTGCTATGTATGAAGGGAAAAATATTGCAGTTGTAGGAGGTGGAAATGCAGCACTTGAAGAAGCTTTATTTTTGACAAAGTTTGCTGAAAAAGTATATTTAATTCGTAGATATAACTACTTTAAAGGTGAACAGTCAGTTATAGATGAAGTGTTTAATCATCCTAAGATAGAAGTATTATTAAATGAAGATGTAATAGAAGCTAAAGGACAAGATTTTTTAAATAGTGTTGTATTAAAGAATACTTTAGATGGAATAGTTTCTGAATTAAAAGTAGACGCAGTCTTTGGATATATTGGAACTGAACCTAAAACGGAAGAGGTTAAAAAATATTTAAATATAAATGAGCAGGGTTACATAATAACAAATGAAGATATGGAAACCAATATAAAAGGCGTATATGCAGCTGGAGATGTAAGAGAGAAAAAATATAGACAGATTACAACAGCTGTATCTGATGGAACTATAGCTCTATTAAATGCAGAAAAGTATATATTAGAAAGGAAGAAGTAAAAAATGATAAAAGTATATTCAACATCTTGGTGTCCTGAATGTGTGCAGGTTAAAAAATATTTTGATTTTAAAGGAATAGAATATTTAGAAATAAATGTTGCAGATAAACAGGAAGATAGAGAGGAAGTATTAAGAGTATCTGGACAGAGAACAGTACCCGTTATTGAATGCGATGGAAACATAATTGTAGGATTTAATAGGGCATTAATAGATAAAGCAATTAAAAAATAAGGATAATAAATAAATTCATATAAAAAAAGGAGCTATTCAATAGGCTCCTTTTTTATATGAATTTATTTATCTAAAGCTTTTAAAATAGCAGGCTTATCAAATCCTATTATTATATTATCATTAATATCTAAAACTGGAACTCCCATTTGACGAGATTTTTTAATCATCTCTTCTCTTGCTTCCATATCGTCTTGGACATTTAATTCAGTATACTCAAGGTTTTGAGATTTTAAATAAGCTTTAACCTTGTCACACCAAGGACACGAATCTGTAGTATATACTTTTATCATAAGAAAACTATTGCGTGCATATAAAAATAATGATTTTATGTGGCAATAGTTTTTTCACCTCCTTAATCAATAATTATTATTTTATGATTATTATTATAGTATAGGTTTAATATGCAAGCAAGAGAATAAACATGATATTATTTAAGATTTATTTCATAACTTAGTTAAAGCTAGACTATTTTTAATACAATAGACTATAATTCATTATTTTATAATATTAGAATCATCAAGGTTAGAATTGAAGACTAAATTATTAAACTGGCCCTCAGAACACTTTGTAGATGATAAATCTGTCAGATTTTTTTCATAAGAATTATGAAGAATATTTGATGTTGGTTCGGGAATATTATCAAGATAATTCTTACTTATCATAAATATCAACTCCTCAAAATTATTTACTATAGTTTTTGTAATAAATGCCTTAATTATGCTAAAAATAATAAATATAATTACGAATTTATTAAATACTTTTAATGTAAGTAAATTGAATTATTAAAAGAGTGTATTATGGTATAATAATTAATAAGGTTAAGATTTTGATATAAATTTTCTAAGGAGACATTTAATGAAGAAAAAAACAGTGTATAGATGCTCAAATTGTGGATTCGAAAGCATAAAATGGCTTGGGAAATGTCCTACATGCAATTGTTGGAATACTTTAGATGAAGTTGTTGTTGCTGATAAAAATACTAAAGCAGCAAAAGTAAGGGAAGCAACTAAAAAGCCATTAAAAAAATTAAATGAAGTAGTATCAAATAAGAGTGATAGGATAATTACTGGTATAAATGAATTTGACAGAGTTATGGGAGGAGGAATTGTAAAAGATTCAATATCGATAATTACAGCAAGGCCTGGTGCTGGGAAATCAACTTTATTACTTCAGATTTCAAATGAAGTATCTAAGCGTGGACTTAAGGTTATATATGCTTCAGGAGAAGAAAGTGATAGTCAGATAAAAAATAGAGCAGATAGAATACTTGATAAGATAAATGAAAATATATGGGTGCTTCAAGAAACTAGTCTTGACAATGTATTAGATGCAATTGAAGAAATTGATCCCGATTTAGTTATAATTGATAGTATTCAGACATTTACAATGGAGAATGCAATGCCAGCTAGAGCTGGATCACCAACGCAGACTATGGAATGTGCAAATGCTTTACTAAATGTTGCTAAGAATGAAAAAAGACAAAGAGCAGTAATTATTGTAGGGCAAATGACTAAAAATGATGAACTTGCAGGGTTAAGGGCATTGGAGCATCTTGTTGATACTGTTCTTATAATTGAAGACGACAATGATGAAGAACTTAGAGTATTGGTGAGTTCTAAAAATAGATTTGGTGGAATAGAAAATGGATTTTTTCAAATGTGTGAAAGAGGAATAATATCAATAGATAATCCATCGGAATTTTTCATGACCAAACGTGATGAAGGGGAAATTGTTTCTGGAAGTGCACTGACGGTTATAAAAGAAGGGACACGTTCTATAATAACTGAAATAGAAAGTCTTGTTTCGAAAAGTTTTACACCTTATCCAACACGTATTGGTGAAACTCTTGGAAAAGATAAGCTAAATACTTTGATATCTATATTAGAACAAAGAGGTGGAATAAATCTTTTTGATAAAAATGTAATAATAAAAACTACTGGGGGCATAAAAATTCGAGAACAGGGGATAAATTTAGCTGTTATAATGAGTATTGTTTCATCAGTAAAACAACAAGGAATTGAATCCAATATAGCTTTTATTGCAGATGTAGGGTTAACTGGAGAGTTGAAAAAAGTACCATCGTTAGAAAGCAGAATAAAAGAGTTGGCTAGAATGGGATTTAGAAGAGTTTATGTTCCTAAAGATTCATTTATCAAAAAGCCTAATATTGAAGGTATTGATATCGTTCAGCTTAAAACATTAGCAAATGTTATAAATCATGTATATGCGTAATTAAATATAACATAGGAAATGATTGTATATTTAGAATTATTCTGATAAAGTATAAATGAATATTATTAACGAAGCTTTAAATAATTAGAATTATTATTGAGAGTACAAATTTAATATAGTATTATAGAATTTAGAGTTTAACTGTTACTACATATTAAAAAATGGACTTATTATATATCCATAAATTATATTTTTATAAATTTTGAAATATTTTATTATGAAAAGGGGTGAGTGTATGAGATTAGAAAAAGGAACAAGTATTAAAGATGTATTAAAAATAATATGTCCTGGCACTCAGCTAAGAGAAGGAATAGAAAATATATTAAGAGCTAAAACAGGTGGACTTATAGTAGTTGGTGATGACGAAGAGATAATGGAACTTGTAGACGGCGGCTTTTATATTAATTCAGAATATACTCCTTCATATGTCTATGAATTAGCGAAAATGGATGGAGCTATAGTAATAACTGGGGATTTAAAGAGAATTGTTTGCGCAAATGCTCAGTTGATTCCAGACTCATCAATACCAACTTATGAAACAGGAACAAGACATAGAACAGCACATAGAGTAGCAAAACAGACTAATAATATTGTTATTGCAATATCTCAAAGAAGAAATATAATAACTATGTACAAAGGTGATATAAAATATGTACTTAGAGAAAGTAGTGTTATTTTAAGTAAAGCAAATCAAGCTATACAAACACTAGAAAAATACGTAGCTGTTTTAGAACGTGTAATAAATAATTTGAATTTACTTGAATTTCAGGATTTAACCACATTATTTGATGTAGTTAGTGCGATTCAAAGGACTGAGATGGTAATGAGAATTGTTGAAGAAATAAATATGTATATTTTAGAACTTGGAAATGAAGGAAGATTAATTTCTATGCAGCTTAATGAACTTGTTAGGCACATAGAAAGAGATGGTATATTGTTAATACAAGATTATTGTGCTGAAGGATTTGAACACAATGATGTTTATGAACATATTCAAAGACTTAATTCTTCTGAACTTCCTGATTTGGATGCCATAGCAAAAACTTTAGGGTATGGAGGAATACCTCTTATGGATACTTTAATATCGCCTAAAGGATATAGAATTTTAAGTAAAGTTCCAAGGATACCTTCAAATGTTATAGAAAACCTTATTAAGGAATTCGAAGATTTAAGTAGTATAATTGAGGCTGATATAGATGACTTAGATAAAGTAGAAGGTATTGGTGAAGCAAGAGCTACAGCAATAAAAAATGGTTTAAAGCGTATAAAAGAACAGGTTTTATTAAAAAAAGAATTATAATTATGTATATTTAATCAGAAAAGTAAAATGGATAAATTAATCTCATTTTACTTTTCTGAATTTTTTTATACTTTAAATTAGCGTAGGTTGTATTTGCCTAAAGTAACTGATTTATTATATTCCTTAAGAAGTATATCATATAGATTAATATCTAAATGATTGCATAATGCAGTAAGATAAAATAAATTATTGCCAATTTCTCTTTCTATTATTTCACGACAGTTATCACAAAGGTTACCATTGAGATGAGAAGTTAGATAGTTATTCAAGTCTACTTCAGAATCAGAAGGCTCTTGTGGAATATGTTGTTTCTGAGCAGAAATATTTATGCAACCACATTGAGTTACAGCTTTAGCAACAGACCTATTTACTTTGGAAGTAGATTCACTATATTTAGTGAGTATATCTAAAATACTTTTATGACGTATTAATGAATCATTCACACAATTTTGAAAATCATCAAATATTATATCTTTCATATTTTTCAGCTCCTTAACTAAATTAAAATAGAGAAAGACAATATAAGTAAAATTAAATATCGGCAATAATTTGATTTGAAATATGTAAATATAATACAAAAAAAATAATGAAATTAATAGGGGGACTAATAAATTAAACTTAATAATTTATTCATTTTAGATAAAGATATTGTATGTTATAATTAACAATATAGTGTAATTTTTAAAAAAGGGATTAAAACAATGAAAATGTGTAAATAATTTAGAAGGAGGTGAAATAGATGTTAAAGAAGCTAACAAAAGGAGTATTTTCCGCAATAGGATTAAGTATTGGTTATATTATAGCGGAAACTTTACTTGAAATACCACAAATTGCTGAGTTGTCATATTTTTCAAAAAGTGTTTCACGAATCAGCTTTATAATTATTCTTTCTATTATATTTGGACTTATATTATATATTATTTCTCCTGCAATATATAAGGGTATTTCTAACTTGATTGAATACATTGAAAAAAGTATGCAAAAAATGAGTATAACAGAAATAATCTATGGAACTGTAGGTGCTGTTATGGCTCTAATTATTATGACATTTATTGCTAAGCCAATAAATGATATTCATAAATTTTATGGACCTATACTTTTAGTTTTATTAAATTTATTAGCTGCTTTTATTGGAGCTGAAATTTTAGTGAAAAAGAATGAAGATATTACTTCATTACTAGTAAATATAAAAAGGCCAATCAATAAAGAAAAAAAAGTTAAGGATGGATCTAAAGAAGTAGCAAAAGAAGAAAAAGGTGAAATTCCTAAAATCTTAGATACATCTGTAATAATTGATGGAAGAATTTTTGACATTTGTGAAACAGGATTTATTGAGGGGCCATTAATTATACCTAACTTTGTATTAGTAGAATTAAGACACGTATCAGATTCTGCTGATTCACTAAAAAGAAATAGGGGGAGAAGAGGTCTAGATATACTTAATAAGATTCAAAAGGAATTAACAATTGAAACTAGAATAGTAGACGATGATTTCCCTAAAATACCTGAAGTAGACATAAAGCTTTTGAAGCTTGCACAAAAAATGAATGGTAAAGTAATAACTAACGACTATAATTTAAATAAAGTTGCTGAATTTCAAGGCGTTCCAGTATTAAATATTAATGAATTATCGAATGCTATAAAACCAGTAGTTTTACCAGGAGAAGAAATGGTAGTTGATATAGTTAAAGATGGTAAGGAATCAAGTCAGGGTGTAGCATACTTAGATGATGGTACAATGATTGTTGTTGAAGGTGGAAGAAAACACATAGGTAAAACAACAGATGTGCTAGTTACATCTGTTTTACAAACAGCAGCAGGAAGAATGATCTTTGCTAAACCTAAAGAAAATTAAATTAAAAACAAAGGAGACTTTTCTAAATGGTTAGTGCAATAGTATTAGCTGGAGGAAGAGGTAAGAGAATGGGCTCTGTTCAAAGCAAGCAATACATAGATTTGAATGGAAAGCCCATTCTTTATTACACTCTGAATCATTTTATAAATAATAAGAATATAGATAAAGTTATATTAGTAATTCCTGAAGATGAATTAGAATTTTGTAGGAACGAAGTTTTAGATAAATATAACTTAAAAATAGATTCAATTGCTTTTGGTGGGAAAGAAAGACAAGACTCAGTGTATAATGGTTTGAAGAAAGCTGATGGATCAGATATAGTTCTTATTCATGATGGTGCAAGACCTTTTGTATCTGAAAGAATTATAGAAGAAGGAATTAAATATGCACGTATGTATGGTGCAGCAGCTCCAGGTGTAATGCCTAAGGATACTATAAAAGTAAAAAATCAAGAAAGTTTTTCTTTAGAAACTCCAGATAGAAACAATCTTGTGGCTGTTCAGACACCACAGGTTTTTGATTATAATATTATATTTGGGTGCCATAAAAAAGTTAAAGAAAAACATCTGGATGTTACGGATGATACAATGGTTGTTGAACTTTTTGGAAATGATGTTTATCTATATGAAGGTGAATATACTAATATTAAAATAACAACTCCAGAAGATTTAATATTGGCACAATATTTGGTCGAATCTTAATATATTGACAGTTAATTTTTAAAAAGTTATAATAAAATAAAATAAAATGAAATTTTAGAGCAATGATGGAGAATAGTAGAAGTCGCCCTTTAAGAGAAAAAGTCCTTAGGCTGTAAGACTTTTAATAGACTTTGAACCAGCTTCGGAGCAGTAGGAAAAAACTATCGGTTTAATACCGTTATCATTATTTAGAGAACAAATTTAGGTGGTACCGCGAGTTGATTCGCCCTAATATATATTATTAGGGCGAATTTTTTTATTGTTCAAAATGTATAAATACTTATATTTTAAGTGTTTTTTGATAACTATAATTTATATGTAATATGGACATTTTTAAATATTACTTTTGAGCAAATTACACATAAGATATTTTTAGTGATTAAAATCGTAAAACATTTAATCATTGTTATAAATAAAAACATAAAGTTAGTAGGAGGAATTTTAATATGAAAATGTCAAATATGTTAATCTCTACATTAAGAGAAGTACCAGCAGAAGCTGAAATTGATAGTCATAAGCTTATGTTAAGAGCAGGAATGATAAGAAAGATGGCTGCGGGAATATACAATTATATGCCATTAGGATTAAAAGTGCTTAAAAATGTAGAAGATATTGTAAGAGAAGAAATGAATGCAGCAGGAGCACAAGAATTTCTTGCATCAGCTATGATACCAGCTGAATTATGGCAGGAATCAGGAAGATGGGATGCTTATGGAGCAGAAATGTTTAGAGTTAAAGATAGAGGCGCAAGAGATTTCTGTTTAGGGCCTACTCACGAAGAAGTATTTACAGATATCGCAAGAAATGAAATTAAGTCATATAAACAACTTCCACTTAATTTATATCAAATTCAAACTAAGTACAGAGATGAACGTAGACCAAGATTTGGAGTTATGAGATCTAGAGAATTTATAATGAAAGATGCTTATAGTTTTGATAAAGATCAAGATGGATTAGACATAGTATTTAATAAAATGCATGATGCATATGTTAAAATATTTAATAGATGTGGATTAGATGCCAAATGTGTTGAAGCTGATTCAGGTGCAATAGGTGGATCTAACTCTGCTGAATTCATGGTTAAATCAGAAGTTGGAGAAGATGATGTAGTATTCTGTAGTGAGTGTAATTATGCTGCTAATATAGAAAAAGCAGTATCAAATCCAGAAAAAGAAGAAAAGACAGAATTAAAAGAACTAAACAAAGTTGAAACACCAAATTCAAGAACAATAGATGAAGTTGCTGCTTTCTTTAAGGCTGATTCAAAGAAGTTTGCTAAAACTATTTTATTTAATGCAGATGGAAAGATAGTTGCAGTAATGGTTAGAGGCGATAGAGAAATTAACGAGGTTAAGGTTGCAAATGCCATAGGTGAAGTTACGAACTTTGATTTAGCAAGTAACGAAGAAGTTCAAAATGCTACAGGTGCAGCTGTAGGATTTGCAGGACCAATTGGAATAAAAGTGGATATACTGTTAGTAGATGAAGAAGTTGCTAATATGTATAATTTTATAGCTGGTGCTAATGAAACAGGATATCATGTTGAAAATGTAAACTATGGAAGAGATTTTGAAGGAACTGTTGGAGATTTCAGAAATGTAACTGAAGGTGAAAAATGCCCATGTTGTGGAGCTCCAATTAATATTGCAAGAGGTACAGAAGTAGGTCATATATTTAAGCTTGGAACGAAGTATTCAGATGCCATGAATGCAAATTTCATAGATGAAGATGGTAAGGAAAAACCATTTGTAATGGGATGTTATGGGATTGGAGTTACAAGAACTATGGCTTCAATAATCGAACAACATCATGATGAAAATGGAATAATATGGCCATTATCAGTTGCGCCATATCATATTTCAGTAATTCCTGTAAATGTTAAAGATGAAGAACAGGTAAAAATTGCAACTGAATTATATGATCAATTAGTTTCTATGGGAGTCGAAGTGCTTTTAGATGATAGAAATGAAAGAGCTGGAGTTAAGTTTAAAGATTCAGAACTTATGGGAATACCAATGAGAGTAACTGTTGGTAAAAAAATTACTGATGGAGAAGTTGAATTTAAGCTTAGAGATGGAGATATGGAAGTAATTAAAATAAGTGATGTTTGCAATATAGTAAAAGGTGAATTTGAAAAAAATAATATGAAATTAAGATAAGTATTAGGAGGTAATTCGATGAGACTATATAATAGTTTAACAAGACAAAAAGAAGAATTTGTTCCTATTGTTCCAGGTGAAGTTAAGATGTATGTATGTGGACCAACTGTATATAACTATTTTCATATTGGTAATGGAAGAACATTTATAATATTCGATACAATAAGAAGATATTTAGAATATAGAGGATACAAGGTTACATTTATTCAAAATTTTACAGACATAGATGATAAAATGATTAATAAAGCAAATGCAGAAGGTATAACAGTAAAGGAACTTGGTGATAAATTCATAGATGAATATTATCAAGATGCTGATGGACTTCAAGTAAAAAGGGCTACTATTAATCCTAGAGCAACTGAGTATATTGATGAAGTTGTAGAATTTGTTAAGGATTTAATAGATAGAGGTTTTGCTTATGAAATTGATGGCGATGTTTACTTTAGTACTAAGAAGTTTGAAGAGTATGGAAAACTTTGTGGTCAGAATTTAGAAGATTTACAATCAGGTGCAAGAATAAGTGTTGATGAAAGAAAGAAAGATCCAATGGATTTTGCAGTGTGGAAATCACAAAAGCCAGGTGAACCAGCATGGGAAAGTCCTTGGGGACTAGGAAGACCAGGATGGCATATTGAATGTTCATGTATGGCAAAGAAATTATTAGGAGACACTATTGATATCCATGGTGGTGGAATGGATTTAAAATTCCCACATCATGAAAATGAAATTGCTCAAAGTGAAGCTGTAACAGGGCAAAAATTCGCTAATTATTGGATGCATGCAGCATTTGTTAATGTGGATAATAAGAAGATGTCTAAATCTGAAAATAATTTTGTCACTGCAAGAGAAGCATTAAAGAAATATAATTCAGATGTAATAAGATTTTTAATGTTATCTGGACATTATAGAACTCAAATAAATTTTAGTGCAGAACTTTTAGATTCAGCTAAATCTTCGGTTGAAAGATTATACAATTGCGTAAATAATCTTGAAAATTTAATCAATGAAGTTAATAGAAAAGAAGCTAATGATTCAGAAAAAGCTTACTTAAAATCTTTAGATAAACACAGAGAAAAGTTCATTGAGAAGATGGATGATGATTTTAATACTGCTGATGGTATTTCGGTAATATTTGACTTGATAAAAGATATAAACAATAATGTAAGTATAGATTCATCATCTGAATTGTGTGAAGGTGCTTTAAATTTAATAAGAGAATTAGGAAGCCCTCTTGGAATTCTTCAAAAAACTGAAGAGAAATCTCTAGAAGTGGAAATCCAAGAATTAATCGACAAAAGACAAGAAGCTAGAAAAAACAGAGATTTTGCATTGGCGGATAAAATAAGAGATGATTTAAAAGCCAGAAATATAATTTTAGAAGATACACCACAAGGTGTTAGATGGAAAAAGATTGATTAATTAAAATAAGGGTTGCATGATTTGCAACCCTTATTTAAAGGAGAATTTATTAATGTTAGATGATTTTAGAATAAGAGAATTTACAGAGATGGAAGCGAGGATGCTTAATCCACTTCAATTGGCTTTAATTGGTGATGGAGTATATGAAATTTTTATTAGAAACTATATACTAGCTAATAATACAGCTTTATCAGCAAATAAAATTCATGTTAAGGCAATACAGTATGTCAAGGCAAAAAGTCAGGCGTCTATAATGCATAAAATAGAAGGATTTTTAGAAGAAGATGAAGAAGCTGTTTATAAAAGAGGACGTAATGCAAAGTCAGCAACTGTTCCTAAGAATGCAGATGTAAGAGATTATAGAATGGCAACAGGGTTTGAAGCTTTAGTAGGGTATTTGTATTTATCGGGAAAAAAGGATAGACTGGAATTTATATTTAATAAGAGCATAGAGATGATGGAATAAATTCAAAAGATAAGTAAGGGAGGTCTTGAAATGCAGAATAAACCAAAAAAGACTAGTAATTTAACTGTTAAAAAAGATAGAAAAAATGAACCTTTGAAAAAAAATAAAAGTATAACATGTCAGGAAGAAAGAGAAGATATTGTTATAGGAAGAAATGCTGTTATGGAGGCTTTGAAGGGTGATAGAACTATAGAAGCTATATATGTATCTAACAATAAGCTTGAAGGTTCCATAAATGCTATTATGGGAATGGCAAAAGAGCAGAAAATACTTATAAAAGAAGTTGATAAGAGAAAGCTTGATAGTATGTGTGATGGTGAAACGCATCAAGGTGTAATAGCTAAAGTTACTCCGTTTAAATATAGTGAAGTGTCAGATATATTTGAACTAGCAGAACAAAAAGGAGAAGCACCATTTATTGTTATATTAGATGAGGTTGAAGACCCTCATAATCTTGGATCAATAGCTAGAACAGCAGAATTGTTTGGTGTACATGGTATTATAATTCCAAAGAGGAGAAGTGCATCTGTTACTGCAACCGTATATAAATCATCTGTTGGAGCAATAGAACATGTTAAAGTAGCAAAAGTGAATAATATAAATTCAACAATAGAGGAACTTAAAGAAAAAGGAGTCTGGATTTATGGAGCCGATATAAGAGCAGAAGAATATAGTCATGAAGTAGATTATAGTGGTCCTTGTGCTCTTGTAATAGGAAATGAAGGAAGAGGTATGTCAAAGCTTACTGTTCAAAAGTGTGATAAGCTTATAAAAATACCTATGGTAGGAAAAATAAATTCTTTAAATGCATCAGTTGCAGGTGGAATAATGATGTATGAAGTATTAAAAGGTCGCTTTAA
Organism: Clostridium butyricum; assembly: GCF_006742065.1. Classification (NCBI taxonomy): domain Bacteria; kingdom Bacillati; phylum Bacillota; class Clostridia; order Eubacteriales; family Clostridiaceae; genus Clostridium; species Clostridium butyricum. Next base: position 192,410 of record NZ_AP019716.1, read on the forward strand.
ATAAGAGGTATACTATGAAAAATATTTTCGTAGATGGATACAATGTAATAAATAGCTGGCCAGACTTAAAAGAAAAGAAAGATGTTAGTTTTGAAGGTGCAAGACAGAGTCTTATTGATAAGTTACATAATTATGGAGTGTTTAAGGCTTGCAGAATTATATTAGTTTTTGATGCACATAAAGTTCAAGGAAGCATAGAAAAGAAGGAAGAAATTAATAAAAATATATGTGTTGTATTTACCAAAGATGGAGAAACTGCTGATGCTTATATAGAGAGACATGTAAATGAAATAGGGAGAAAACATGAGGTAGTGGTTGTAACCTCGGATAATTTGGAACAACAAACAGTTTTCCAAAGAGGAGCAGTCAGAATGTCATCTATTGAATTTTATAATGAGATTCTAAAGGTAGAAAAGAGTATAAACATAAAAACAAGTAAAATTAAAGTTAATCAGAAAAATAGTGTAGCTGATAATATAAATGAAGATATAGTTAAAAAGTTAGAGGAAATGCGCAGAGGTAAGTAGAACTGGTTGACGAAAGCGATTTTTCTAGAGTATAATTGTTTAAAAGGTATAGCAGTTTAATTTTAGAAGAGAGTTGAGAGATTATAGTTGGAAGGATTTTTAGAATTTAAAGACAAACTAGATGAAGAGATTGTTATGGATGCTAAAGCTGGAAATAACAAAGCACAAGAGTATTTAATTTCCAAATATGAAAATTTTGTAAAAGCTAAAGCTAAATCATATTTTCTTATAGGCGCTGATAAAGAGGATATTTATCAAGAGGGTATGATTGGATTATATAAGGCTATACGTGATTTCAATCCTGAAAAATCTACATCTTTTAAAGCTTTTGCAGAAATATGTGTAACTAGACAGATTATTACAGCCATTAAAACTGCTACTAGACAAAAGCACATACCTTTAAATACTTATGTATCACTAAATAAACCGATATATGAAGAAGAATCAGAAAGAACTCTTTTGGATGTGTTATCTGGATTAAAAATATCTGATCCTGAAGAGTTGATGATTAGTAAAGAACAAATGCATTTTATAGAGGATAAAATTTCGAAAGTCTTGTCTGAGCTTGAAAAAGAGGTGTTAACATCTTATCTGGATGGTAAATCGTACCAAGAAATTGCGTGCGATTTAGAAAGGCATGCGAAATCTATAGATAATGCACTTCAAAGAGTGAAAAGAAAATTAGAAAAATGCTTGAAAGTAAAGTGATAATTTATATTGACAAACAAAAAAATTAATAGTAAACTTTATAATTGGTATATCAAGGAACGATATGATTTCGAAACGCTCACATAGCTCAGTTGGCAGAGCGTCACCTTGGTAAGGTGGAGGTCGTCGGTTCAATCCCGATTGTGAGCTCCAAAATAAAAAAATAAAAAACGCTAGGCAAAGTTTATTACAAGATTAAAGGAGGAATTTTCAATGGCAAAAGAGAAATTTGAAAGAAGTAAGCCACATGTTAACATTGGTACAATAGGTCACGTAGACCACGGTAAGACAACATTAACAGCTGCAATCACAACTGTATTAGCAAATAAAGGATTCGCAGACGCGTTCAACTACGCAGATATCGATAAGGCTCCAGAAGAAAAAGAAAGAGGAATCACAATCAATACTGCTCACGTTGAATACGAAACAGAAACAAGACATTACGCTCACGTTGACTGTCCAGGACATGCTGACTACGTTAAGAACATGATCACTGGAGCTGCACAAATGGATGGAGCTATCTTAGTTGTATCTGCTGCAGACGGTCCAATGCCTCAAACAAGAGAACATATCCTATTAGGATCAAGAGTTGGTATAGAATACATAGTAGTATTCTTAAACAAAGCTGATATGGTAGATGATCCAGAATTATTAGAATTAGTTGAAATGGAAGTTAGAGAATTATTAAGCGAATATGACTTCCCAGGAGATGATATTCCAGTAATAACAGGATCAGCATTAAAAGCATTAGAAAATCCAACAGATGATGCAGCAAACAAATGTATCATGGAATTAATGGAAGCAGTAGATAGCTACATTCCAACACCAGAAAGAGCTACAGATAAGCCATTCTTAATGCCAGTAGAAGATGTATTCACAATCACTGGTAGAGGAACAGTTGCAACAGGTAGAGTTGAAACTGGAGTACTTCACGTAGGAGACGAAGTTGAAATCGTTGGATTAAGTGAAGAAAAGAAGAAGACTGTATGTACAGGAATCGAAATGTTCAGAAAGTTATTAGATGAAGCACAAGCTGGAGATAACATCGGAGCATTATTAAGAGGGGTACAAAGAACTGATATCGAAAGAGGTCAAGTTTTAGCAGTACCAAACTCAGTACACCCACACACTAAGTTCGTAGGTCAAGTATACGTACTTAAAAAAGAAGAAGGTGGAAGACATACTCCATTCTTTGATGGATATAGACCACAATTCTACTTCAGAACAACAGACGTTACAGGATCAATCAAATTACCAGATGGTATGGAAATGGTTATGCCTGGAGACCACATCGACATGAACGTTGAATTAATCACTCCAATCGCTATGGATGAAGGATTAAGATTCGCGATCAGAGAAGGTGGAAGAACTGTAGGTTCAGGAGTTGTTACTAGTATAGTTGAATAGTAGATAGTTAATATGTTTATATGGACTAAGTTTTTGGACTTAGTCCTATTTAAAGGAAGATTGACAATTTACATATTCTATGCTATTGTTTAAAAGTGACATTTTTAAGGCAATAAATTTGAATGAAACAAAAGAAAAACTCTTTTGTTTAATATATATAAAACTGGAGGTGCAGTCATGAGAACAAAAGTAACTTTAGCATGCACAGAGTGTAAACAAAGAAATTATGATTCAATGAAGAACAAGAAAAATGATCCAGATAGATTAGAAATGAAAAAGTATTGTAAATTCTGTAAAAAGCACACTCTTCATAGAGAAACTAAATAATTAGCCGCATAGCAATGACATATGTCAATTTGATTTAAGGATGTGAAAATATGTCAGCAAAAAATGAAACAAAAACTGAAAAAGCTGTTAAGAAAAATGGCTTGTTTGGTTTTTTTAGAGAGGTTAAGGCGGAAGTTAAGAGAATAACTTGGCCTTCTAAAGATGAGACAAAAAAAGCATTTGTTGCAGTTGTTATATTCGCACTAATATATATTGTATTAGTTAGTGGATTGGATTTTATTTTCAGCAACCTCTTTGAAATGATTTTAAAATTGAAGTAAAAGGGAGGTTTGGTGATTTGTTATAATCACCTAACAAGTATGAGTGATAGAGCAAGATGGTATGTAGTACATACATACTCTGGATACGAAAATAAGGTTAAAGCAAACTTAGAAAAAGCAATTGAAAATAGAAATCTTGAATCATTAATCCAAGACATACAAGTGCCTATGGAAGAAGTGATTGAAGAAAAAGATGGAAAACAAAAAGTCTCATTGAAGAAAAAGTTTCCTGGATATGTACTTGTTAAAATGTTAATGAGTGATGAATCATGGTACGTTGTAAGAAATACAAGAGGCGTAACAGGTTTCGTTGGACCAGGATCTAAACCAGTTCCACTATCTGATGAAGAAGTAGAATCAATGGGTGTTTTAGAAATGCCAGTTGATATTGATTTAGAAGTAGGGGAAAGTATTAAAATTATTTCAGGTCCACTTAGAGATTCAGTGGCAACAATTCAAGAGATAGTTTTAGAAAAACGTAAAATTAAGGCTTTAGTAGATATGTTCGGAAGAGAAACTCTTGCTGAACTAGACTTTAATCAAGTAGAAAAATTAGTTTAATATACAACTGATTTTAATTAAGTGGGAGAACAAAAAGTTCGTATTTACCACAGTAATAGGAGGAATAACAAAATGGCTAAGAAAGTAACTGGAATGATTAAACTTCAACTTCAAGCAGGTAAGGCAACACCAGCTCCACCTGTAGGTCCAGCTTTAGGTCAACACGGTGTAAACATAATGGGATTCTGTAAGGAGTTTAATGCTAAAACTGCTAATCAAGCTGGATTAATAATACCAGTAGTTATAACAGTTTACCAAGACAGATCATTTAGTTTTATATTAAAGACTCCTCCAGCTGCAGTTTTAATTAAAAAAGAATTAGGATTAGACAGCGGTTCAGGAGTACCAAATAGAACAAAGGTTGGAAACTTAACTCAAGACCAACTTAGAAAAATTGCAGAAACAAAAATGCCAGATTTAAATGCTGCAAACATTGAATCAGCAATGAGAATGATTGCTGGAACAGCTAGAAGTATGGGAGTTACAGTTGAAGAATAATATCAACTAACTCAATTTCGTAAAAATAAGTGGGAGGTCAAAACCGTTACTACCACAGAGGAGGCAAATTATGGGAAAAAAATATGTTGAAAGCGCAAAGCTTATCGATAAAAGTGCATTATACAATCCAAATGAAGCATTAGAACTTACATTAAAGACTGCAAAGGCTAACTTTGATGAAACTATTGAATTACATGTAAGACTTGGTGTAGATCCAAGACATGCTGACCAACAAGTAAGAGGAGCTGTTGTTTTACCAAACGGAACTGGTAGAACAGTTAGAGTTCTTGTATTTGCTAAGGGAGCTAAAGCTGATGAAGCTACAGCTGCAGGAGCAGATTTCGTAGGAGCTGAAGAATTAGTTACAAAGATCCAAAGCGAAAACTGGTTTGACTACGATGTAGTTGTTGCAACTCCAGATATGATGGGTGTTGTAGGTAGAATAGGTAGAGTATTAGGACCTAAGGGATTAATGCCAAACCCAAAATCAGGAACAGTAACTTTCGACGTTGCTAAGGCAATTGAAGAAATCAAAGCTGGTAAAGTAGAATATAGAGTTGATAAAACTGCTATCGTTCACTGTCCAATCGGAAAGAAATCTTTCGGAACTGAAAAATTAAAGGAAAACTTTACAGCATTAATGGAAGCTTTAGTTAAAGCTAAACCAGCAGCTGCTAAGGGACAATACTTAAAGTCAGTTTCTGTTTCAAGCACAATGGGACCAGGAGCAAAAATTAATCCAACAAGAGCGTTAGATTAGTATTGACATAAATATAATATTGTAATATAATATTTGATGTTGTGAAAATTGAAAAATAGTTTTTTCCGTAGACAGTGGGTGCGAAAGCATAAAAGGTAACTACCCGCCGAGGGATATATAATAGATGATATTATAGATCTCCCTATGTCTACGGGGAGATCTTTTTTGATAAATATGATTTAAAACTATGAGGAGGTGGACCGTAGTAATGAACAATAACAGATCACTTAAAGAAGCAAAGGTTGCTGAAATTAAGGAAAAATTAGAAAAAGCTAATTCAGTTGTTCTTAGCCAATACCAAGGTTTAACAGTTGAAGAAGATACAGTTCTAAGAAAGAACTTAAGAGAAGCTGGTGTTGAATACAAAGTATACAAAAATACTTTAGTTATATTAGCTGCTAAAGAATTAGGTTTAGAAGGTATTGTTGAATACTTAGAAGGACCAGTAGCTATCGCTTTCGGATACGAAGACGTAACTGTAGCTGCAAGAGTACTTAATGATTTTGCAAAAGATCATAAGAAATTAGAATTAAAAGCTGGTATCGTAGAAGGAGAAATCTACGACACTGACAAGATCAAACAACTTGCTACTATTCCATCAAAAGAAGTTCTTATTGCAAAACTTCTTGGAAGTATCAAGTCACCAATCTCAAGCTTTGCACGTGTAATTAATGCAATAGCTGAAAGTAAAGCAGAATAATATTAAAGATTAAATAATTTTAGAAAAATTTTCGGAGGTGCTATTAAAATGACAAGAGAAGATATAATTCAAGCAATAAAAGAAATGAGCGTTTTAGACTTAAACGAATTAGTAAAGGCTTGTGAAGAAGAATTTGGAGTAAGCGCTGCTGCTGCTGTTGTAGCTGGTGGAGCTGTAGCTGGTGGAGCTGCTGGTGAAGAAAAGACTGAATTCGACGTAGTATTAGCTAACGCTGGAGATAACAAGATCAAAGTTATCAAAGCTGTAAGAGAAATAACAGGATTAGGATTAAAAGAAGCTAAAGAAATAGTTGATGGAGCTCCTAAGACATTAAAAGAAGGCGTTTCTAAAGAAGAAGCTGAAGACATGAAAGCTAAATTAGCTGAAGTTGGAGCTACTGTAGAAGTTAAATAGTCTACTTAACTAAAGGTGCTTTATATAAAGCACCTTTTTTAAACTCTTTTTATAAAGCTATATAAAATGCTTGTTTAAAAAATAGGTATTTTATATAGCTTTATAACTAATAAAAGAGTAAAAAAATAATTGACAATAAAATTGTAATATGATATTATAATATAATGTATTATTCACTATGGAATAGTATATATTCATGGTGGAAAGATGTAGTATAATCTGGCGAATAATGGTTATACTATAATAAAGATGCTGTCCGAAAGCTAAAGTCCTTAGGGAAAGTACGCTTTTGGCTATTTTAGTTTATTTTATACAAGGGGTGAAAATTCATGGTACATCCTGTCCAAGTTGGAAAAAGAACAAGAATGAGTTTCGGTAAGGTTAATGACGTTACTGAAATGCCAAATCTAATTGAAGTACAATTAGATTCTTATCAATGGTTTTTAAGAGAAGGGTTGCATGAAGTTTTTGATGATATTAATCCTATCACAAACTTCACTGGAAACTTAGTGCTTGAATTCGTAGACTATAAACTTGATATGGAAAACATCAAGTATTCAGTGGAAGAATGTAAAGATAGAGATGCAACTTATGCAGCACCATTAAAAGTTTCGGTAAGATTACAAAATAATGAAACAGGTGAAATTAAAGAACAAGAAGTTTTTATGGGAGATTTCCCGCTGATGACAGAACAAGGTACATTTTTAATTAATGGTGCCGAAAGAGTTATTGTCAGCCAATTAGTAAGATCTCCAGGTGTATACTACAGCTACACTATAGATAAGAGTGGTAAAAAGCTGTATTCTTCAACTGTAATTCCTAATAGAGGAGCATGGTTGGAGTATGAAACAGATTCTAATGATATTATTTATGTAAGAATCGATAAGACTAGAAAGCTACCAATTACTATTTTAGCAAGAGCTATGGGTATGGGAAGTGATCAAGAATTAATAGATTTCTTTGGAGAAGAAGAAAGATTTAGAGCTTCTATAGAAAAAGATAATACAAAGACAAAAGAAGAAGCATTACTTGAAATATATAAGAGATTAAGACCAGGTGAACCGCCTACAGTTGATAGTGCGATATCACTAATAGATACTTTATTCTTCGATGCAAAAAGATATGATTTATCAAGAGTAGGAAGATATAAGTTCAATAAAAAGCTTGCATTAGCTTTAAGAATAGCTAATCAAGTGGCTGCTACAGACATAATCAACCCTCAAACTGGTGAAGTTATGGTTGAAGAAGGTCAAAAGATAAGCAGATTAATGGCAGAAGACATCCAAAATAGTGGTATAAAATCTGTAGATTTATTAGTTGAAGATAAAGTTATAAAAGTAATTAGTAATAACTTTGTTGATTTAAGCAAGCAAGTTTCTTTCGATGTGAAGGGATTAGGAATTAAAGAATTAGTTCACTATCCAACATTAAAAGAAATCTTAGATAACTTCTCAGATGAAGACACTATTAAAAAGGAAATTAAGAAAAATATTCATAGACTTATTCCTAAACATATAATAAGAGATGATATATTTGCAACTATTAGTTATGAATTAGGATTAGCATATGGAATAGGTTACGTTGATGACATAGATCATTTAGGAAATAGAAGATTAAGATCAGTAGGGGAATTATTACAAAATCAATTTAGAATTGGTTTATCAAGAATGGAAAGAGTAGTTAAAGAAAGAATGACTATTCAAGACCAAGAAGCGATAACTCCTCAAATGTTAATAAACATAAGACCAGTTGCAGCTGCTATTAAAGAATTCTTTGGAAGTTCGCAATTATCTCAATTCATGGATCAAACTAATCCATTATCAGAATTAACACATAAGAGAAGATTATCTGCATTAGGACCAGGAGGTCTTTCTAGAGAAAGAGCTGGTTTCGAAGTTAGAGACGTTCACCATTCTCATTATGGTAGAATGTGTCCTATTGAAACACCTGAAGGTCCAAATATAGGATTAATCAACTCTTTAGCTACATTTGCTAAAGTTAATGAATATGGATTTATTGAAACTCCATATAGAATTGTAGATAAAGAAAATGCAAGAGCAACTGATGAAATAAGATATTTCACAGCAGATGAAGAAGACCAATACTTAATTGCTCAAGCTAAGACTCCTATGGATGAAACAGGAAAGTTCTTAGAAGACAAAGTAATGGTAAGATACTTGGAAGATGTTTTATTTATTCCATCTAATCAAGTAGATTTAATAGACGTATCAGCAAGACAAATGGTTTCTGTTGCAACTGCAATGATTCCTTTCCTTGAAAATGATGATGCCACTAGAGCACTGATGGGATCAAACATGCAACGTCAAGCAGTTCCATTATTAAAAACTGAAGCTCCAGTTGTTGGAACTGGTATAGAATTTAAGGCTGCGGTAGACTCAGGAGTTTTACCAAAAGCTAAAAATGCAGGTGTTGTTTCTTATGTATCAGGAAGCGAAATTAGAATTAAGAGAGATTCTGATGGAGGAACTGATGTATATAAATTATTAAAGTTCAAAAGAACAAATGCAGGTACTTGTGCAAATCAAAGACCTATAGTTGATAAAGGTGAAATTGTATTTAAAAATCAAGTAATTGCAGATGGTCCTTCTACTGATTTAGGAGAAATTGCTTTAGGTAAAAACATCAGAATGGGATTCATAACTTGGGAAGGTTATAACTACGAAGATGCGATGCTTATTTCTGAAGAATTAGTTAGAGAAGATGTGTTTACATCAATGCATATTGAAGAATATGAATGTGAAGCTAGAGATACTAAGCTTGGACCAGAAGAAATAACTAGAGATATTCCTAATGTAAGTGATGATGCACTTAAGGATGTTGATGATAGAGGTATTATCAGAATTGGTGCTGAAGTTAGATCTGGCGATATATTAGTAGGTAAGGTGACTCCTAAGGGAGAAACAGAACTTACTGCTGAAGAAAGACTATTAAGAGCAATCTTTGGTGAGAAGGCTAGAGAAGTTAGAGATACTTCTTTAAGAGTACCTCACGGTGAAGCAGGTATAATAGTTGATATTAAAGTCTTTACAAGAGAAAATGGAGATGAATTAAATCCAGGAGTAAATGAACTTGTAAGATGTTATATTGCTCAAAAGAGAAAAATATCAGTTGGAGATAAGATGGCTGGACGTCATGGTAATAAAGGGGTTATCTCAAGAATATTACCTGAAGAAGATATGCCGTTCTTACCAGATGGTAGACCACTTCAAATCTGCTTAAATCCACTGGGAGTACCTTCGCGTATGAACATTGGTCAGGTTTTAGAAGTTCACTTAGGATGGGCTGCAAGTAATTTAGGATGGCATATATCTACACCAGTATTCGATGGTGCAACTCAAGATGAAATAACTGAATGCATGATTAAAGCTGGATTTAATGCTAATGCTAAAACAATTTTATATGATGGTAGAACAGGTGAACCATTTGATAATGAAGTAACTGTTGGTATCATGTATATGTTAAAACTTCACCATTTAGTTGATGATAAGATTCATGCTAGATCAACTGGACCATATTCATTAGTTACACAACAGCCATTAGGTGGTAAGGCTCAATTTGGTGGCCAAAGATTCGGGGAAATGGAAGTTTGGGCTTTAGAAGCATATGGTGCTGCTCATACATTACAAGAAATATTAACTGTTAAATCAGATGATGTTGTTGGTAGAGTTAAAACATATGAAGCTATTGTTAAGGGCGAAAATATTCCAGAACCAGGTGTACCAGAATCATTTAAGGTTCTTATAAAAGAACTTCAAGCTTTATGTTTAGACATTAAGGTATTAAATGATGATAATGAAGAAGTTGAATTAAAAGAATTTGCTGATGGAGACGTGGCAGATTTAGAAGTTAATATAGAAGGTGCAGAAGATTCTGTAGTTGCTGAACCAGAAATCGTAGATGATGGTTATGAAGAAAATAAAGAAGAAGATTTAGACGATATAGATTATGACGAAAATGCAGATATCGACGAGTTTGAAGGTCAATTAGAACTTGATGACTTTAATGATGAACACTAATTTTGAAGGGAGGACTTACCCTTGTTTGAATTAAATAATTTTGATGCAATACAAATCGGTTTAGCATCTCCAGATCAAATAAGAGCTTGGTCAAGAGGAGAAGTTAAGAAACCAGAAACAATTAACTACAGAACATTAAAGCCAGAAAGAGATGGTTTATTCTGTGAAAGAATTTTTGGACCTATGAAGGACTGGGAATGTCACTGTGGAAAATATAAGAGAGTAAGATACAAAGGTATAGTTTGTGACAGATGTGGTGTTGAAGTTACAAAAGCTAAAGTAAGAAGAGAAAGAATGGGGCACATTGAACTGGCTGCCCCAGTATCTCACATTTGGTACTTCAAGGGGATTCCATCAAGAATGGGATTAATTCTTGATATGTCACCAAGAGCTTTAGAAAAAGTTTTATATTTTGCATCTTATATAGTGACAGATCCTAAGGAAACACCTTTATTAAAGAAACAACTTCTTAACGAAAAAGAATATAGAGAAGCTTGTGATAAATATGGTGAAGATAGCTTTGTTGCTAGTATGGGTGCTGAAGCAATTCAAGAACTTTTAGCAGAAATAGATTTAGAAGCAGGTTCAAAGGAACTTAAAGAAGAATTAAAACAAAGTACAGGTCAAAAGAAAGTTAGAATTATAAGAAGACTGGAAGTTGTTGAATCATTTAGAAAATCAGGAAATAATCCTGAATGGATGGTAATTAACGTAATTCCAGTTATTCCACCAGATTTAAGACCAATGGTTCAATTAGATGGTGGTAGATTTGCTACATCTGACTTGAATGATTTATATAGAAGAGTTATTAATAGAAATAACAGATTAAAAAAATTATTAGATTTAGGTGCTCCAGATATCATTGTAAGAAATGAAAAGAGAATGCTTCAAGAAGCAGTTGATGCACTTATTGATAATGGTAGAAGAGGTAGACCGGTAACTGGACCAGGAAATAGACCTTTAAAATCTCTTTCGGATATGTTAAAAGGTAAGCAAGGTAGATTTAGACAAAACTTACTTGGTAAGAGAGTTGACTACTCTGGTAGATCAGTTATAGTTGTTGGTCCAGAATTAAAAATGTATCAATGTGGTCTTCCAAAAGAAATGGCGATTGAGTTATTTAAACCATTTGTTATGAAGAAGCTTGTACAAGATGGAATTGCACACAATATTAAGAGTGCAAAGAGAATGGTAGAAAGAGTTCAACCACAAGTTTGGGATGTGTTAGAAGAAGTTATTGCTGATCATCCAGTTTTACTTAACCGTGCTCCGACTCTACATAGACTTGGAATTCAAGCATTCCAACCAATACTTGTTGAAGGTAGAGCAATTAAGTTACATCCATTAGCATGTACAGCGTACAACGCTGACTTCGATGGAGACCAAATGGCTGTCCATCTTCCACTTTCAGTAGAAGCACAAGCAGAAGCAAGATTTTTAATGCTTGCAGCTACAAATATATTAAAACCTTCAGATGGTAAACCAGTTTGTGTACCTACACAGGATATGGTTCTTGGTTCTTATTACTTAACTATGGATAAGGATGGAGCTAAGGGTGAAGGAATGACATTCTCAAGTAAAGATGAAGCTATAATGGCATACGAAAGTAAAGCTATTGCAGTTCATGCTAAAATTAATGTTAGAATGTTTAGAGAAATTGATGGAGTTGTTAGACATAAAGTTATTAAGACTACTGTTGGTAAGCTTATATTTAATGAATCAGTTCCTCAAAACTTAGGATTTGTAGATAGAAAAAATGAAGATGAAATGTTTAACTTAGAAATAGATTTCTTAGTTACTAAAAAATCTTTAGGAAAAATTATAGATAACTGTTACTTAGAACATGGTCCTGTAAAGACTTCTATAATGCTTGATAATATAAAAGCATTAGGATATCATTATTCATCTATAGGAGCTGTAACAGTAGCAACATCTGATATCAAAGTACCACCTGAAAAATTTGAGTTACTTAAAGAAGCAGATGAAACTATTGAAAAGATCGAAAAGATGTATAAGAGAGGTTTCATATCAGATGATGAAAGATATGAGAGAGTTATAGAAAAATGGACTAAGACAACAGAAGAAGTTGCCGATGCATTAATGGATAGTATGGATAAGTTTAATCCAATATTCATGATGGCTGACTCTGGAGCCAGAGGTTCTAAGTCACAGATCAAGCAGCTTGCTGGTATGAGAGGACTTATGGCAAGTCCATCTGGTAAGATTATCGAATTACCAATCAGAGCATCGTTCAAAGAAGGTCTAGATGTACTAGAATATTTCTCATCTACACATGGTGCTAGAAAAGGTAATGCCGATACAGCCTTAAAGACTGCCGATTCAGGATACCTAACAAGAAGACTTGTTGACGTTTCACAAGATGTTATCGTAAGAGAAGAAGATTGTGGAACTGATGATGGATTATATGTAAGTGAAATTAAAGAAGGCAACGAAGTTGTTGAAGAATTAAAAGAAAGATTAATTGGTAGATATACTGCTGAAGATATAATTAATCCTGAAAATGGTGAGATTATTGTTGCAAACAATCAATATATGGATCCATATATTGCAGAAAGAGTTGTAGCAGCAGGTATCAAAAAAGTTAAGATTAAATCAGTATTTACATGTAACTGTAAAGTAGGTGTATGTTCACACTGTTATGGTATGAATATGGCTACTGCTAAGAAAATCGATATTGGTGAAGCTGTTGGTATCATAGCAGCGCAATCAATCGGTGAACCAGGAACACAGCTTACAATGAGAACATTCCATACAGGTGGTGTTGCCACTGGTGCAGATATCACTCAAGGTTTACCTAGAGTTGAAGAATTATTCGAAGCTAGAAAACCAAAGGGTCTTGCAATAGTAAGTGAAGTGACTGGTACAGTTAAAATGGAAGAAACTAAGAAAAAGAGAACAGTTGTTGTAATGACTGCTGACGGTGAAGAACGTAGCTACGATATTCCATTCGGTTCAAGATTAAAAGTAACTGATGGAGATAATATAGAAGCTGGAGATGAAATCACAGAAGGTTCTGTTAATCCACATGATATCATGAGTATTAAGGGAATTGATGGAGCAAGAAGATACTTACTTTCAGAAGTTCAAAAAGTTTACAGACTTCAAGGGGTTGATATCAACGATAAGCATCTAGAAGTTGTTGTTAGACAAATGACTAGAAAGATTAAGGTAACTGATTCTGGAGATACTGATTTATTACCAGGTACAATGATAGATATGTTTGACTTTAGAGAAGAAAATGCTAGAGTTAGAGAATTTGGAGGAGAAGAAGCTAAGGGTGAAGAAACATTATTAGGTATTACTAAGGCAGCCTTAGCAACTGATAGTTTCTTATCAGCAGCATCTTTCCAAGAAACTACTAGAGTATTAACTGAAGCAGCAATTAAAGGAAAAGTTGATCCATTAGTTGGGTTAAAAGAAAATGTAATTATTGGTAAGCTTATTCCAGCAGGTACTGGTATGATGAGATATAGAGATCTTAAAGTAGATAATGTTGAAGAAGTAGTAGAAGAAGCTATAACTGAAACTGTAGAATAATAGAATTTAATTGTGTTGACATGTGTATATATAAATGATAAAATACATTTTGTGTGATTTAAGATATCAAATTACATAAATTAATGTCAACACGATTGTTTTTGTGTAAAAATGGATATAATATATTATAACTTGAGTTGAGTTTTAGTATTTATATATAAATAGTCTGGTTGAACATTAAATTTTAATGTACTACCATAAAATAGTTTTATCTTAATTAAAAAATAGATAAATAAATTTCAGGAGGTGAAAAAATGCCAACTATTAGCCAATTAGTAAGAAAAGGCAGAAAAACAACTGTAGTTAAATCAACTGCACCAGCACTTAAAGAGTGTCCACAAAAAAGAGGAGTATGTACAGTAGTTAAGACAACAACTCCTAAGAAACCTAACTCAGCGTTAAGAAAAATTGCCAGAGTTAGATTAACTAATGGATATGAAGTAACTGCATATATTGGTGGAGTAGGTCACAACTTACAAGAACATAGTGTTGTTCTTATAAGAGGTGGAAGAGTTAAGGACCTTCCTGGTGTTAGATACCATATCGTTAGAGGTGCATTAGACTGCGCTGGAGTAGCTAACAGAATGCAAGGAAGATCAAAGTACGGTGCTAAGAAACCTAAAGCTAAATAATAGTCTATAGGATCTTAACTATTAATAGTGCTCATCTTCAACGGAAATTATAGATTTGAAATGAAGTTTATATATAGATGTAAAGATAGCACTTTGCGGTATAGTAAATAATACCGAGTACCGATGAACTTAAATTCAAAATGTTAAGGAGGGAAGAAAAGTGCCAAGAAAAGGACATATTGCAAAAAGAGATGTATTACCAGATCCAGTTTATAATTCAAAAGTAGTAACTAAGTTTATAAACAGCATAATGGAAGATGGTAAGAAGGGTGTTGCCCAAAAAATATGCTACGATGCATTTGAAATTATAGCTCAAAAGAGTGGAAAAGAAGCTTTAGAAGTATTTGAAGAAGCTATGAATAACGTAATGCCATTACTAGAAGTAAAAGCTAGAAGAATAGGTGGTGCTACTTATCAAGTTCCAATAGAAGTTAGACCTGAAAGAAGACAGACATTAGGAATAAGATGGATGTTAATAGGAGCTAGAAAAAGAGGCGAAAAGTTAATGTGTGAAAGAGTGGCTGGTGAATTACTAGACGCATCTAACAACACAGGAGCAGCTGTTAAGAAAAGAGAAGATACTCATAAGATGGCAGAAGCTAATAAGGCATTCGCTCATTACAGATACTAATATCTACAACAAAACTGTTTTGGCTTCATGCTAAGGCAGTTTTGTCAAATTATAAAATAATTATTTACTCACTGAGAGGAGGAAGAATATAATGGCTAGAAAATATCCTTTAGATAAGTTCCGTAACTTCGGAATAATGGCTCATATAGATGCAGGTAAGACAACAACTACAGAACGTATATTATTCTACACAGGAGTTAACCATAAAATAGGTGAAACTCATGATGGAGAATCAACTATGGACTGGATGGTTCAGGAACAAGAAAGAGGTATAACAATTACTTCTGCTGCTACTTCATGTGAATGGAAGGGTCATGAATTAAACATCATTGATACTCCAGGACACGTAGACTTTACAGTAGAAGTTGAAAGATCTTTAAGAGTACTTGATGGTGCTGTTACGGTTCTTGATGCTAAGAGTGGGGTTGAACCACAAACAGAAACTGTTTGGAGACAGGCGGATAAATACGGAGTTCCAAGAATGATTTACGTAAATAAGATGGATGCTACAGGTGCAAACTTCTTAAGATGTATACAAACAGTTAAAGATAGATTAAAGGCTAATGCTGTTCCAATACAACTTCCAATAGGTGCAGAAGATAACTTCAAAGGTATGGTTGACCTTATAAAGAACGTTGCTTTCGTATTCTATGATGATCTTGGAAAAGACATGAGAGAAGAAGCAATTCCAGATGATTTAGTAGATCAAGCTGAAGAATATAGAGCAGCAATGATAGAATCTATTGCTGAAACTGATGAAACTTTAATGGAAAAATACCTTGAAGGTGAAGAATTAACAGTTGAAGAGTTAAAAATAGCTTTAAGAAAAGCTACTATAGCTAATGAAATTGTTCCATGTATTTGTGGATCTTCATACAAAAACAAAGGTGTTCAAGAAATGATCGACGGAGTTGTTGATTTCTTACCATCTCCATTAGATATTCCTGCTGTAACAGGAACAACTTTAGAAGGGGAAGAAGACAAGAGAGAAGCTGATGATAAAGAACCATTATCAGCATTAGCATTCAAGATTGCTACTGACCCATTCGTAGGTAAGTTGGCTTATACAAGAATTTACTCAGGTGTAATGAATAGTGGTTCTTACGTTCTTAATTCAACTAAGGGTAAGAAAGAAAGAATAGGAAGACTAGTTAAGATGCATTCTAATTCAAGATCAGAAGTTGAAACACTTGAAGCTGGTGAATTAGGAGCAATTATCGGATTAAAGAATACTACAACTGGTGATACTTTATGTTCAGAAGATAAGCCAATTGTTCTTGAATCAATGGAATTCCCAGAACCAGTTATTGATATAGCTATTGAACCAGCATCAAAAGCTGCTCAAGAAAAGATGGGATTAGCGTTAGCTAAATTAGCTGAAGAAGATCCTACATTCAAAACTTGGACTGATGAAGAAACTGGTCAAACAATAATCGCTGGTATGGGTGAACTTCACTTAGATATCATCGTTGATAGACTTAAGAGAGAATTCAAGATTGAATGTAATGTTGGAGCTCCTCAAGTTTCTTACAAAGAAACAATAAGAAAAGGAGTTAAAGCTGAAGCTAAATACGCTAAACAATCAGGTGGTAAAGGACAATACGGTCATGCTGTAATTGAAATGGAACCAACTGATGGAGATTACGTATTTGAAAATGCAATCGTTGGGGGAGCTATTCCAAAAGAATACATACCAGCTATCGATGCAGGGATTCAAGAAGCTTCTAAAAATGGTATAATAGCTGGATACAATGTTATTAACTTCAAAGTTAAGTTAGTACACGGTTCATACCATGAAGTCGATTCATCTGAAATGGCATTCAAAATTGCTGGATCTATGGCATTTAAGAATGCAATGGCTAAAGCAGAACCAGTATTACTTGAACCAATGATGAAAGTTGAAATAACAGTTCCTGAAGAATATATGGGAGATGTTATTGGAGACTGTAGTTCAAGAAGAGGTAGAATTGAAGGAATGGAAGATGTTAATGGTGCTAAGGTTGTTAGAGCATTCGTTCCATTATCAGAAATGTTTGGATATGCTACTTCATTAAGATCTAGAACTCAAGGTAGAGGAGTTTACTCAATGGTATTCGATCACTACGAAGAAGTTCCTAAGAATATTCAAGAAGAAATCGCTGGTAAAAAAGTTAAATAGTTTTAACTGGTTGATTTTTAAATTAGTATATAATGAAATAGTGATATTTTAATAAAAAATATCACTATATCATCATTATTATAAATAAATATTTAATTTTTAAATTAAATATAAAAAAATGAATGTTAAATATGGATATTAGTATATCTATAAGTTATAATAATTACGAAACATTCTTATAAAAATTTATGTCTATAAGGGAGGAAATTCAAATGGCAAAAGAGAAATTTGAAAGAAGTAAGCCACATGTTAACATTGGTACAATAGGTCACGTAGACCACGGTAAGACAACATTAACAGCTGCAATCACAACTGTATTAGCAAATAAAGGATTCGCAGACGCGTTCAACTACGCAGATATCGATAAGGCTCCAGAAGAAAAAGAAAGAGGAATCACAATCAATACTGCTCACGTTGAATACGAAACAGAAACAAGACATTACGCTCACGTTGACTGTCCAGGACATGCTGACTACGTTAAGAACATGATCACTGGAGCTGCACAAATGGATGGAGCTATCTTAGTTGTATCTGCTGCAGACGGTCCAATGCCTCAAACAAGAGAACATATCTTATTAGGATCAAGAGTTGGTATAGAATACATAGTAGTATTCTTAAACAAAGCTGATATGGTAGATGATCCAGAATTATTAGAATTAGTTGAAATGGAAGTTAGAGAATTATTAAGCGAATATGACTTCCCAGGAGATGATATTCCAGTAATAACAGGATCAGCATTAAAAGCATTAGAAAACCCAACAGATGATGCAGCAAACAAATGTATCATGGAATTAATGGAAGCAGTAGATAGCTACATTCCAACACCAGAAAGAGCTACAGATAAGCCATTCTTAATGCCAGTAGAAGATGTATTCACAATCACTGGTAGAGGAACAGTTGCAACAGGTAGAGTTGAAACTGGAGTACTTCACGTAGGAGACGAAGTTGAAATCGTTGGATTAAGTGAAGAAAAGAAGAAGACTGTATGTACAGGAATCGAAATGTTCAGAAAGTTATTAGATGAAGCACAAGCTGGAGATAACATCGGAGCATTATTAAGAGGAGTACAAAGAACTGATATCGAAAGAGGTCAAGTTTTAGCAGTACCAAACTCAGTACACCCACACACTAAGTTCGTAGGTCAAGTATACGTACTTAAAAAAGAAGAAGGTGGAAGACATACTCCATTCTTTGATGGATATAGACCACAATTCTACTTCAGAACAACAGACGTTACAGGATCAATCAAATTACCAGATGGTATGGAAATGGTTATGCCTGGAGACCACATCGACATGAACGTTGAATTAATCACTCCAATCGCTATGGATGAAGGATTAAGATTCGCGATCAGAGAAGGTGGAAGAACTGTAGGTTCAGGAGTTGTTACTAGTATAGTTGAATAGTAATAATACACATCTTTGATGTGATTTAAAAGTAGGGATTTATCCCTACTTTTTTTATTTTGAAAAATTAAACAATTTATCAAAATTATTTTAGAGATAAATCTGTGAAGAATTATAAGATTATAATGAAGTAAATGTATTAATAAAGAGAATAAGCAAAAAAATAAAAACAATTATGCTAATTTATAAAAAAACAATTATGTATTATTTATAGATTGAAAGACCAAAATATACATGATAGAATGTAATAAGCGTGTTTGAGAAAAATACATAACTTTATAGAATGCATATATATTTTATGAGAAATTGAGTGAAAAGATTAAAAGAGATTGTTGAATTTTTTATAAAATAACATTAAAATAAAAAAATAAATAAAATAAAAAATAAATTTGTAAAGTTAAAAAAAGTCTAAAAAAAAACTTGAAAAGAGTAAAGAAGAATAGTATAATAAAGAAGTTGCATAGCATACAGCGAAGATTCAAGAGGTTGCCGGACTTCCGGGTAATTCTTGATGAGTAAGTTTGGATCTAGAATCCGACGACAGGGACTCGTAAATTTGTTCGGATAGTTATGAAACACCTGGAACAGTTTACAGATAACCGCTGTTGTGCGTTAGAAGTAAAACGTACATAAAAAGGAGGGAAATGAAATGTCAAAGCAAAAAATAAGAATAAGATTAAAAGCTTTTGATCACACAATATTAGATCAATCTGCTGAAAAAATCGTTGAAACTGCAAAAACTTCAGGAGCTAAGGTTGTAGGTCCAGTACCATTACCAACTGAAAAAGATGTTGTTACAATATTAAGAGCGGTTCACAAATACAAAGATTCAAGAGAACAATTTGAAATCAGAACTCATAAGAGATTAATCGATATCGTTAATCCATCACCAAAAACTGTTGATGCTTTAATGAGATTAAATCTTCCAGCTGGTGTTGATATAGAAATCAAACTATAATACTGGAAACTTAATTAATACGACTATTTATGATTGGATTCAATCCGCTAATTAGTTTGGGAGGTGTAAATACATGAAAAAAGCTATAATAGGAAAGAAAATAGGAATGACTCAAATTTTCGATGAAAATGGTAAAGTAGTTCCTGTAACTGTAGTAGAAGCTGGCCCATGTGTTGTTGTTCAAAAGAAAACATTAGAAAATGATGGTTATGAAGCAATACAAGTTGGTTTTGAAGAAATAAGAGAAAAATTAGCTAATAAGCCAAGAAAAGGTCAATTCGCTAAGGCAGGAGTTTCTGTAAGAAGAACTCTTAAAGAATTTAGATTAGAAGACATAACTTCTTACGAAGTTGGTCAAGAAATAAAAGCTGATGTATTTGAAGCTGGAGATAAAGTAGATGTATCTGCTGTATCTAAAGGTAAGGGATTCCAAGGATGTATTAAGAGATGGAATCAACAAAGAGGACCTATGACTCACGGTTCTAAGTTCCACAGAGCACCAGGTTCTATGGGAGCTTCATCAGATCCATCTAGAACATTCAAGAACAAGAGAATGCCAGGACATATGGGATCTGTTAATACAACAGTACTTAATTTACAAGTAGTTAAAGTAATAGCTGAAAAGAATTTAATACTAATCAAGGGTGGTATCCCAGGACCTAACAAAGGTACAGTAGTAATTAAAAACACAGTTAGAGCTTAATTAGTGAAGAAAGGAGGAAATTAGAATGCCTACAGTAGGAGTATATAATATAGAAGGAAAAAAAGTTTCAGATATGGAACTTAACGAAAGCGTATTCGCAACTGAAGTTAACCAATATGCATTACACCAAGTAGTAGTTGCATTATTAGCTAACAAGAGACAAGGAACTCAATCAACTAAGACTAGATCTGAAGTTAGAGGAGGCGGAATTAAGCCTTGGAGACAAAAAGGAACTGGAAGAGCAAGACAAGGTTCTATCAGAGCACCTCAATGGATCAAAGGTGGTATAGTATTCGCACCAAAGCCAAGAGATTACAGAGTTTCTACTCCAAAGAGTATGAGAAAGGTAGCTATGAAGTCTGCTTTAACTAGCAAAGTTCAAGATAACTCAATGATCGTTCTTGAATCATTAAACTTCGACGCTCCAAAGACTAAAAATGTAGTAGCAATGTTAAATGCTTTAGAAGCACCTAAGGCTTTAATCATAACTGCAGAATCAAACGAAGCTGTATACAAATCAGCTAGAAACATCCAAGGAGTAAGTGTTATTCCAGCAAACAACATCAATGTTTATGATTTATTAAAGTTTGATAAAGTAATCATGACTAAAGATGCTGTATCAAAAATTGAGGAGGTGTACGCATAATGAAATTAACAAGCCATGATATAATCAGAAAGCCAGTTATAACTGAAAAGACTATGGCATCTATGGCCGATAAAAAGTACACTTTCATAGTTCATGCTGATGCAAACAAATCTCAAATAAAGAGAGCTGTGGAAGAAGTATTCAACGTAACTGTTGAAGCTGTTAATACTATAAACGGTTTAGGAAAAACTAAGAGAATGGGCGTACATGTAGGAAAGAGAGCTGACTACAAGAAAGCTATCATTACTTTAAAAGAAGATAGCAACGCAATTGAATTCTTCGAAGGAATGCAATAGTATTATCAAAGCCATTATTGGTGAATAATCACCAGAGAAGCTTAAAGAAGGAGGGAATTTTACAATGGCAGTTAAAAAGTTTAACCCTATAACACCATCAAGAAGACAAATGACTATGCCTACATTTGAAGAAATTACTTCACAATCACCAGAAAAGTCACTTCTTGTTGCGTTAAAGAGCAAAGCAGGTAGAAATGCTCAAGGTAAAATCACTGTTAGACATCGTGGTGGCGGTGCTAAGAGAAAATATAGAATTATAGATTTCAAGAGAAATAAGGATGGTATTCCAGCAAAAGTTGCTACTATAGAATACGATCCAAACAGAACAGCATATATTGCTTTAGTTGTATATGCAGATGGAGAAAAGAGATACATTCTTGCACCAGCTGGATTAAAAGTTGGAGATGTAATTGAATCAGGTGTAAACGCTGATATCAAAGCAGGTAATGCTCTTCCATTAAAGAACATACCAGTAGGTACAGTAATTCATAACATAGAATTACAAAAAGGAAAAGGTGGTCAATTAGTTAGAGCTGCAGGTAACTCAGCACAATTAATGGCTAAAGAAGGAGATTACGCAACTCTAAGATTACCATCAGGTGAAATGAGATACGTAAGAATCGAATGTAGAGCTACAATCGGAACACTTTCAAATGCTACTAACGATATCGTTAATATCGGTAAAGCTGGTAGAAAGAGACATATGGGATTCAGACCTACAGTAAGAGGTTCTGTTATGAATCCTAACGATCACCCTCATGGTGGTGGTGAAGGTAAGTCACCAATCGGTAGACCAAGTCCAGTTACTCCTTGGGGTAAACCAGCACTTGGATATAAGACTAGAAAGAATAAGAAGTATTCTGATAGATTCATTATCAAAGATAGAAGAAAATAGTGTGAGGAGAATGAATTCTCTTCACAGCTAGGACTTCGTATTTATGAAGGGAGGCATATTTAGTGAGTAGATCAACAAAAAAAGCACCTTTTGTTCATGAAGGACTTTTCAAAAAGATAGAAGAAATGAACGCAAGCGGAGATAAAAAGGTTGTAAAGACTTGGTCAAGAAGTTCAACAATCTTCCCACAATTCATAGGACACACAATTGCAGTTCATGACGGAAGAAAACACGTACCTGTATATGTATCAGAAGATATGGTTGGCCATAAGTTAGGTGAATTTGTATTAACTAGAACTTACAAGGGTCACGACGATAAAACATCAAAGAGATAGCCTGGAAAGGAGGATCATTAAATGGAAGCTAGAGCTATAGCAAAATATATAAGAATGTCTCCAACAAAGGTAGGAGTAGTTCTTGATTTAATCAGAGGAAAAAATGTTAATGAAGCTTTTGCTATTTTACAATATACTCCAAGAGAAGCAGCAGTAGTAATTAACAAAGTATTAAAGTCAGCTGTTGCAAACGCAGAAAACAATTTAGAATTAAATGCTGATAACTTATATGTTTCTGAGTGTTTCGTAGGTCAAGGATCAACATTAAAGAGATTCCAACCACATGCACAAGGTAGAGCATTTAAAATATTAAAGAAAACAAGCAATATAACAGTAGTTGTTAAAGAAAGAGCTTAGTTTATAGAAGGAGGGAAACGCAAGTGGGTCAAAAAGTAAATCCTCATGGCCTTAGAGTAGGTGTCATCAAAGGATGGAACGCAAAATGGTATGCTAATAAGAAGAATTTTGCAGATAATCTTATAGAAGATAATAAGGTCAGAAAATTTGTTAAAAAAGAACTATTCTCAGCTGGTATTTCTAAAATAGAAATCGAAAGAGCTGCTAAGAGAGTTAAGTTAAACATATATACAGCAAAACCTGGAGTTATTATAGGTAAAGGTGGAGCAGGAATTGAAGCTTTAAAGGGTAAATTAACTCAGTATATAAGCAACAAGAATGTTTTAATAAACATTGTGGAAGTTAAGAGTGCTGAAGCAGATGCTCAATTAATGGCTGAAAACATTGCAGCACAATTAGAAAAGAGAATATCTTTCAGAAGAGCTATGAAGCAAACAATGCAAAGAGCTATGAAACATGGTATTAAAGGTGTTAAAACTGCATGTTCAGGTAGACTTGGCGGAGCTGAAATCGCTAGAACTGAACAATACCATGAAGGAACAATTCCACTACAAACTTTAAGAGCTGATATCGATTATGGATTTGCAGAAGCAGATACAACATACGGTAAAATCGGAGTTAAAGTTTGGGTTTACAATGGAGAAGTTCTTCCAACTAAGAAAGTAGTAGAAAAGGAAGAGGCTAACGCATAGGAAAGGAGGAATAAGTCATGTTAATGCCTAAAAGAGTTAAACATCGTAAGGTACAACGTGGTAGAATGAAAGGTAAGGCTACTAGAGGTAATTTCTTAGCTTATGGAGATTACGGAATACAAGCACAAACTTGTGGATGGATCACTAGTAACCAAATCGAATCTGCCAGAATTGCTATCAATAGATACATCAAAAGAGGAGGAAAACTTTGGATAAAGATTTTCCCAGATAAGCCAGTTACTGAAAAGCCAGCTGAAACAAGAATGGGTTCAGGTAAAGGTTCACCAGAATACTGGGTTGCAGTAGTTAAACCAGGTAGAGTATTATTTGAATTATCTGGAGTTGCAGAAGAAACTGCAAGAGAAGCAATGAGACTTGCTTCACATAAACTTCCTGTAAAAACAAAGTTTGTTACAAAGAGAGATTTTGAGGAAATGGGTGGTGAAAGATAATGAAGGCTAGAGAATTAAAAGAATTAAAATCAAGCAATCCTCAAGAATTAGCAGTTAAATTAGGAGATCTTAAAGGAGAACTATTCAACTTAAGATTCCAATTAGCTACAGGACAATTAGAAAATCCAATGAGAATAAGAGAAGTTAAGAAGTCTATAGCCCAAATAAAAACCATCTTAAGAGAAGAAGAATTAAGAGCATTGGAACAATAAGATTTGGAAGGAGGTATTTCCTAATGGAAAGAGCTTTAAGAAAAAAGAGAATCGGTAGAGTTGTTTCTGATAAAATGGAAAAGACTATCGTAGTTGCTGTTGAAACTAAGGTAAGACATCCACTATACGGAAAAACTATTAATAGAACTACTAAGTTCAAAGTTCATGATGAAAAGAATGAAGCTAAAATTAATGATAGAGTATCAATAATGGAAACTAGACCTTTATCTAAAGATAAGAGATGGAGACTTGTTGAAATAGTTGAGAAAGCTAAATAAGCGTAAAGCTGAAAGGAGGGTAACTTAATGATACAACAACAAACATTATTAAAAGTTGCAGATAATTCAGGTGCAAAAGAAATTATGTGTATCAGAGTCTTAGGTGGATCTAAGAGAAAGTTTGGTAACATCGGTGATGTTATAGTAGCTAGCGTTAAAAGTGCAACACCAGGTGGAGTTGTTAAAAAAGGTGAAGTTGTAAAAGCAGTTGTAGTTAGATCAGTTAAAGGTGTAAGAAGAGCGGATGGTTCATACATCAAATTTGACGAAAATGCAGCAGTTATAATCAAGGACGATAAGCAACCAAAAGGAACTCGTATTTTCGGACCTGTTGCTAGGGAGCTAAGAGATAAAGAATTTAATAAAATATTATCATTAGCACCAGAAGTTCTATAAGAGGAGGTGGCTAACTTGAAGATACATGTAAGAAAGAATGATACAGTTATTGTCGTTTCTGGTAAAGATAAAGGCAAGACTGGAGAAGTTTTAAAAGCATATCCAAAAACAGGAAAAGTTCTTGTTCAAGGAGTTAATATAGTAAAGAAACATCAAAAAGCTAACAGAAGTCAACTTGAAAGCGCTATAATTGAAAAAGAAGCAGCTATCAATAGTTCAAAAGTTATGTTATATTGTAACAAATGCAAAAATGCAACTAGAATTAGTAACAAAGTTTTAGATGATGGTACTAAAGTAAGAGTTTGCAAAAAATGCGGAGAAACATTCTAATTTTTGAAAGGAGGTAACTAATATGACAAGACTTCAAGAAAAATACGTAAAAGAAGTAGTTCCAGCTATGATTGAAAAGTTCGGATACAAAAACATAATGGAAGTTCCAAAGCTAGAAAAAATCGTAATTAACATGGGAGTTGGAGAAGCTAAAGAAAACCAAAAGGTTTTAGAATCAGCTGTTGCTGACTTAACTCTAATTGCAGGTCAAAAACCTATATTAACTAGAGCTAAGAAATCTGTAGCTAACTTCAAAATTAGAGAAAACATGGCATTAGGATGCAAAGTTACTCTAAGAAAAGCTCAAATGTTCGAATTTGCTGATAAATTAATGAGTATTGCTTTACCAAGAGTTAGAGACTTCAGAGGAGTTTCAAGCAAGGCTTTTGATGGTAGAGGAAACTACTCATTAGGAATTAAGGAACAATTAATATTCCCAGAAATCGAATATGATAAAATAGATAAAGTAAGAGGAATGGATATAATCTTCGTAACATCAGCTAACACTGATGAAGAAGCTAGGGAATTATTAAGATTCCTTGGAATGCCATTCGCTCAATAATTAAGGAGGGAACACAATGGCACGTAAGGCTATTATTGAAAAGTGGAGCAAAACTCCTAAATATAAAACAAGAGCTTATACAAGATGTAGAATATGTGGAAGACCACATTCTGTATTAAAGAAATACGGAGTATGCCGTATTTGTTTCAGAGAACTTGCGTATAAGGGCGAAATTCCAGGTTGTAGAAAAGCATCTTGGTAATACAACAATGTAACGAAAGGAGGCACATTTAAATGGTTATGACAGATCCGATAGCAGATTTATTAACTCGTGTAAGAAATGCTAACTCTGTAAGACATGAAGTGGTAGAAGTACCTTCTTCAAATGTAAAGAAGGAAATTGCAAATATATTATTACAAGAGGGTTATATAAAAGAAATAAACGAATATAACGACGGTGTTGTTCCAATGTTAAGATTATCTCTTAAATATGGAGCTAACAAAGAAAGAGTTATAACTGGTATAAAGAGAATTTCTAAGCCAGGTTTAAGAGTTTACTGTAAGAGAGACGAAGTACCAAAGGTTCTTAATGGATTAGGTATTGCTGTTGTTTCAACTTCAAAAGGTATCATGGTTGATAGAGAAGCTAGAAAGAACGGTTTAGGTGGAGAAGTTATCTGCTACGTTTGGTAGTATTTATATAAATTTTAAGTAAATATAATTGTATGTAAAAGCAATTTTAAATAATACAGGAGGTGCAATTATGTCAAGAGTAGGTAGATTACCAATAGCTATTCCTGCTGATGTAACTGTAACTGTAACACCAGACAACGTTGTTACAGTTAAGGGACCTAAGGGTGAATTAGTTAAAACTATGCATAGCGATATAAGCATAGCAGTTGAAAACAATGAAGTAATTGTTACTAGACATAGTGAACAAAAAGAACATAGAGCTCTTCATGGTTTAACAAGAGCATTAATTAATAATATGGTAATTGGAGTTAAAGAAGGTTACCAAAAGACTTTAGATTTAGTTGGTGTTGGTTATAGAGCTCAATTACAAGGTAAGAAGCTTGTAATGAACCTTGGATATTCACATCCAGTTGAAATAGAACCTATCGATGGAATCACTTTCGAAACTCCAGCTGCTACTAAAGTAGTTGTTAAGGGAATCGACAAGGAAAAAGTTGGATTCGCTGCAGCTGATATAAGAAAATGGAGAGTACCAGAACCATATAAGGGTAAAGGTATTAAGTACGAAAACGAAGTTATCAGACGTAAAGAAGGTAAAACTGGTAAGAAATAATAGGAAGGAGTGACTCTATATGTTCAAAAAGGCAGACAAAAAAGCAAGCAGAGCAAAACGTCACCTTAGAGTTCGTAAGAAAGTATCTGGTACTGCGGAAAGACCAAGACTTTCAGTATTTAAGAGTGAAAAGAATATATACGCACAAGTTATTGATGATATAAACGGTGTAACTTTAGTAGCTGCTTCAAGCTTAGACAAAGATTTCGCTGCTAAAGGCGGAAACAAAGAAGGCGCTAAACTTGTTGGAGAAACAGTTGCTAAAAGAGCTGTAGAAAAAGGAATTCAAGAAGTAGTATTCGACAGAGGTGGATACGTATATCACGGAAGAGTTCAAGAATTAGCAGAAGCAGCTAGAGAAGCAGGCTTAAAATTCTAATTAACGAGGAGGGAAATAAATGAGAATCGATCCTAGTACACTAGACCTTAAAGAAAAGGTTGTTTTTATAAACAGAGTTACTAAGGTTGTTAAAGGTGGTAGAAACTTCAGATTCAGCGCATTAGTTGTTGTCGGAGACGAAAACGGACACGTAGGCGTTGGTATGGGTAAATCTATCGAAATTCCAGAAGCAATCAAAAAGGGAATAGAAGATGCTAAGAAAAACTTAGTAAGTGTTTCAATGGTTGGAACAACTGTTCCTCATGAAATACACGGTAAGTTTGGAACAGCTGATGTTCTAATCATGCCAGCTAAAGAAGGTACAGGAGTTATCGCTGGTGGTCCAGCAAGAGCTGTATTAGAATTAGCAGGATTAAAAGACGTAAGAGCTAAATCATTAGGTTCTAACAACCCAAGCAACATGGTAAAAGCTACAATTAATGGATTAGCAAGTTTAAGAACTGCAGAAGATATTGCTAAATTAAGAGGCAAATCTGTAGAAGAAATATTAGGTTAGGAGGTTTTGCAGAATGGCTAAAGTAAGAGTTACATTAGTAAAGAGCTTAATAGGTAGAAAGAAAGACCATATTGCTACTGCAAACGCTCTTGGACTTAAAAAGATAAGAAATACTGTTGAAGTTGAAACTAACGATGCAATTAACGGTATGATTAAAAAGATAGACTACTTATTAAAGGTAGAAGAAGTATAATAAACAAGGAGGTGCACTAGAATGAAACTTCACGAATTAAAACCAGCAGCAGGTAGTAGAAAAGCACCTAAGAGAATCGGTAGAGGTACTGGTTCAGGATTAGGAAGAAACGCTGGTAAAGGTGAAAAGGGTCAAAACGCAAGATCAGGTGGTGGAGTAAGACCTGGTTTTGAAGGAGGTCAAATGCCTTTATACAGAAGACTACCTAAGAGAGGATTCACTAATCCTTTCAGCAAGGAATTTGTTTGTATCAACATTGACAGATTAAACATCTTCGAAAATGGTACAGAAATAACTCCAGAAGTTTTACTTGAAAGAAGAGTTGTAAGTAAAGTATTAGACGGAGTAAAGATTCTTGGAAACGGAACATTAGAAAAAAGCTTAACAGTTAAAGGATGTAAGTTCTCTAAGTCTGCTATAGAAAAAATTGAGGCAGCTGGGGGAAAAGTTGAGGTGATGTAACGTGCTTCAAACCCTACGTAATGCATTTAAAGTTCCTGAACTTAAGAAAAAAATCTTATGGACAATATTACTAGTTGCAGTTTTCAGGATGGGAAGTCATATTCCTGTTCCTGGAATTAACTCTGAATATCTTAAGAGTTTGAGCCAATCGGGTGGTTTATTAGGTTTTTATGATATGATTTCCGGAGGTGCTTTTAGTAGATCTAGTATATTGGCATTAGGAGTTATGCCATACATTAATGCATCGATAATTATTCAATTATTAACTGTTGCTATACCTCAACTAGAACAGCTTTCTAAAGAAGGCGAAACAGGAAGAAAGAAGATACAAAACTTAACTCGTTATGCATCTCTTGCAATAGCTTTTGTTTTAGCTTATGGAACATTTGCTATGATTTCTAATAGTGGAGGAGCAGTTGGATTAAATACTATGGGTAAAGTTGTTGTAATTTTCTCATTAGTAGTAGGTACAACATTCTGTATGTGGTTGGGTGACCAACTTACAGTTAAGGGAATTGGTAATGGTACTTCAATATTGATTTTCGTTAATATAATTTCGAGAATTCCAACTACAATAGCTTCAATGATGACTCTTAAAGAGGCAGGAAGTGCTAGTATTGTTGAAATAGTATTATTTGGAGTATTTATTGTGTTTTTATTAGGCGCAGTTTTATTTTTCTCACTATCAGAAAGAAGAATACCTGTTCAATATGCAGGGAAATTCGGTGGTGGAAATGCTGCAATGGTAAAATCTCAATCTTCGAATATTCCATTAAGTATTATTGGATCAGCAGTTCTTGCGATTATATTCTCAATGTCAGTAATGGAATTCCCAAAGACTATAGCAACCTTGTTTGGTGGCGATAAAGAATGGGCAAAATGGATTTTAACTAATCCAACATGTGTATTTAACTCTAAAAGCTGGTCATATATGGTATTATATGCAGTGCTTACAGTTTTCTTTAATTGGTTCTATACTTTAATTACTTTCAAACCAGATGAAATGGCTGAAAACTTACATAAATCCGCTGGATTTGTGCCAGGTGTAAGACCAGGAGAAGAAACTGAAAGATATTTTGAAAATGTTCTTAATAGATTATCATTCATTGGAGGTATATTAGCAGCAATGCTTGCTATAACACCAGTAATGATAGAAAATTATACAGCATTCCAAAATACAGCTTTTTCAGGAACAGCATTATTAATTGTTATAAATGTTGCATTAGATTTTACTAGACAGGTAGAATCACAAATGGTGGTAAGACACTATAAAGGATTTCTTAAATAGATTTAAATAAATGGAGATGAAGCCAGTGAAGATAGTATTACTAGGTCCTCCTGGAGCTGGAAAGGGAACACAGGCTAAATCAATCAGTAATAAATATTCTATACCCCACATTTCTACAGGAGATATTTTTAGAAAAAACATTTCTGAAAACACTCCTTTAGGGGTAGAAGCAAAAAGTTATATGGATAACGGACAATTAGTTCCTGATGAAGTTACAATTAACATGGTTAAAGACAGACTTCAACAAGATGATTGTAGAGCAGGATATTTATTAGATGGTTTTCCTAGAACTGTGGCTCAGGCTGAAGCTCTAAACAGTTTTCTTATTGAAAGAGGGGAACAATTAGATACTGCCTTATTAATAAAGGTACCTAATGAGTTTATCTTAGAAAGAATGACTGGTAGAAGAGTATGTCCATCATGTGGAGCAAGTTATCATGTAAAATTCAATCCTCCATCAGTTGAAGGAAAATGTGATTTGTGTGGAAGTGAAGTTATACAAAGAAAAGACGATACAGTTGAAACTGTAAAGGAAAGACTTGATGTATATCAAAAAGAAACACAACCATTAATTGATTTTTATGGTAATAAGCAATTGCTTTCAGAAGTAGATGGTACTAAAGCTATAAATGAAGTTTTCAGAGGAATATGCGAAATATTGGGGAATAACTAATGATTATTTATAAAAATAATGATGAAATATCCCTAATGAGAAAAGCAGGCAAAATAGTAGGAGAAACATTGCTATTGCTCGAAAAAGAGGTAAAACCCGGTATAACAACTGCCGAGTTAGATATAATGGCAGAAGAATTTATAACTAAGCATGGAGCAAAACCTTCATTTAAAGGCTTATATGGTTTTCCTTCGTCACTGTGTATTTCAGTTAACGAGCAAGTAATTCATGGATTCCCAGGAGGGTATGTTCTTAAAGAAGGAGATATCGTTAGTATCGACTGTGGAGCATGCATAAATGGATTTCATGGAGATGCAGCTAGAACATTTCCAGTAGGAAAAGTTTCAAGTGAAGCTCAGAGATTAATAGATATTACTAAAGAAAGTTTCTTTGAAGGTATAAAACATGCAAAGATAGGAAATAGATTAAGTGATATATCTCATGAAATACAAAGCTACGTAGAAGCAGCAGGTTTCTCAATTGTAAGAGACTTTGTAGGACATGGAATTGGACGTAATGTTCATGAAGATCCTAATGTGCCTAATTTCGGTAAATCCGGTAGAGGTCCAAAGCTAGTTGAGGGAATGGTATTAGCCATAGAACCTATGGTTAACGCAGGAACTCATCAGGTAAGAACGTTAAAAGATAGATGGACAGTTGTGACAGCAGATAATTGCTTATCAGCGCATTATGAAAATACAGTTGCAATTTTATCAGATGGACCTGAAATATTGACACTGATTAAGTAGAAAAAAGAGTGTTGCTTAGTTATAAATTTGCATAATACCATTGTGGTAGTGTTAATTTATACTAAGGTAATCATAGAGGTGAAAAATTTGCAAAACAATGACTTGATTGGAAAAGTAGTACTTTCAAAAGCAGGAAGAGATATTAATCATTTATATGTTGTTGTTAGGCAGATAGATAATGATTATGTATTGCTTGCTAATGGGGATACAAAATCAATTGATATGCCTAAGAAAAAAAAGATTAAACACTTAATTATTTTAGAAAATATAGATGAAGAATTATTATCATTGATAAAATCATGCGATAAGAGTACAGATTTAAAGATAAAAAGATTCCTAAAAGTTAGAGGCATTGTTAAGGAGGGTTGATTACCTTATGTCAAAAGATGATGTTATAGAAATGCAAGGTACAGTACTAGAATCATTACCAAACGCTATGTTCCAAGTTGAACTAGAAAGTGGGCATAAGATTTTAGCACATATATCAGGTAAATTAAGAATGAACTTCATAAGAATTCTACCAGGTGATAAAGTTACTGTAGAACTTTCACCATATGATTTAACAAGAGGTAGAATTACATGGAGAGCTAAATAAGGTAGAGTTACTTACTTAATATCTACCACAAAAGTAATATGAGGAGGGTTAGCTATGAAAGTAAGACCATCAGTTAAGCCTATTTGTGAAAAGTGCAAAGTTATCAGAAGAAAAGGAAAAGTAATGGTAATCTGTGAAAATCCTAAGCACAAACAAAAACAAGGCTAACAATCACTTTAACAGTATTATTTTGTAATAAATGATATTGACATTTCAGCAAAAGTCAAATATGATTATATAGTCGTTTAATTAATCAAAATTATTTTAGGGCGGCTGACAATGGTTTAATCTATTGGCCTAAAATTTTAATATATATAAATAAATTAAAAAATAACACATTTCAATCATCAGGAGGTGTAAATTTCAATGGCAAGAATAGCAGGCGTTGACCTACCAAGAGAAAAAAGAGTTGAAATAGGTTTAACTTATATCTATGGAGTAGGTTTATCAACTTCACAAAAAATCTTAGCTACAACAGGAATAAATCCAGATACAAGAATCAAGGATTTATCTGAAGAAGAAGTTAATGAAATTAGAACTTATATAAATAAGAACTTAATCGTTGAAGGTGACTTAAGAAGAGATGTTGCTTTAAACATTAAGAGATTAATAGAAATAGGATCATATAGAGGAATTAGACATAGAAGAGGTCTTCCAGTAAGAGGACAAAAAACTAAGACTAATGCAAGAACTAGAAAAGGTCCTAAGAAGACAATAGCTAATAAGAAGAAATAGTAAGGAGGTAAGATAATGGCAGCTCAAAAAGTCAAGAAGACTAGAAGAAGAAAAGAAAGAAAAAATGTTGAGCATGGTGCTGCGCACATTAAGTCAACTTTTAATAATTCAATAGTTACTTTAACAGATGCAGTAGGTAATGCTTTATCATGGTCAAGTGCGGGTGCATTAGGATTCAGAGGATCAAGAAAGAGCACACCATTTGCAGCACAAATGGCAGCTGAAACTGCAGCTAAAGCAGCTATGGAGCACGGCTTAAAAAGTATAGAAGTTTATGTTAAAGGACCTGGTTCAGGAAGAGAAGCAGCTATCAGATCCTTACAAGCAGCAGGCTTAGAAGTAACATTAATTAAAGATGTTACTCCAATCCCACACAATGGTTGTAGACCACCAAAGAGAAGAAGAGTCTAGTCTAACCGTAATAGGAGGTGTAATTTAATGGCAAGATATACTGGCGCTACATGTAGATTATGTAGAAGAGAAGGTATGAAACTTTTCCTTAAAGGTGATAGATGTTTCACTGACAAATGTGCATTTGTTAGAAGAAGCTACGCACCAGGACAACATGGAGCAAACAAAAAGAAGATCTCTGGCTATGGAGTTCAATTAAGAGAAAAACAAAAAGCAAAAAGAATATATGGTGTATTAGAAAGCCAATTCAGAGCATATTATGAAAAAGCTGAACACATGAAAGGTATTTCAGGTGAAAACTTACTTAAATTATTAGAAATGAGACTTGATAACGTAGTTTATAGATTAGGTTACGGTGCATCAAGAAATGAAGCTAGACAATTAGTTACTCATGGTCATTTCTTAGTAAATGGTAAAAAAGTTGACATCTGTTCATACAGCGTATCAGCTAACGATGTAATTACTGTATGCGAAAAGAGTAGAGCTTCTGAAAAGTTCAAAACTTTCGCTGAAAATCCAAAAACTTTACCAGCTTGGTTAGAAGCAAATGTTGATAACTTTGAAGGAAAAGTTGTAGCAGTGCCATCAAGAGAAGAAATAGATGTGCCTGTTAACGAAACACTTATTGTTGAGTTATACAGTAAATAATATTAATATATTTGTTTTTATTAGAGAAATTTATCACAATATATGCAAATATAGAATCAGTTGCCCTCATAATAAGGTTGCCATTTATAATATAGGGAGGGTTTGTCAATGTTAGAAATCGAAAAGCCAATAATCGAATGTATAGAATCTAATGAAGATGGTACATATGGTAAATATGTTGTTGAGCCACTTGAAAGAGGATATGGTATTACATTAGGGAATGCCTTAAGAAGAATATTATTATCATCTCTTCCAGGAGTGGCACCAACTTCTGTTAAGATAGATGGAGTTTTACATGAGTTTTCTACTGTTCAAGGTGTTAAAGAAGATGTTACAGAATTAATTCTTAACATAAAATCTTTAGCTTTAAAAATGAATGGTGAAGGGCCAAAGGTTATTTATATTGATGCTAAAGGACCAGGAGAGGTTACTGGAGCTGATATAAAGACTGATGGTGATGTTGAAGTTGTCAATAAGGATTTACATATTGCAACTTTAGATTCTGATGGTAGACTTTACATGGAATTGACAGTTAATAATGGAAGAGGTTATGTTACTCAGAACAAAAATAAGAGTGATGATTTACCAATTTCATCAATTGCAGTTGATTCAATCTATACACCAGTAAAAAGAGTTAATTTTACTGTTGACAACACAAGAGTTGGTCAAATTACTGATTATGATAAATTAACTTTAGAAATTTGGACTAATGGAACAATCAGAATAGATGAAGCTATTAGTTTATCTGCAAAAATACTTATCGAACACTTTAAATTATTCATGTCATTAACAGATAATACTAATGATATTGAAGTAATGGTAGAAAAAGAAGAAGATAAGAAAGAAAAAGTCCTAGAAATGACTGTTGAAGAACTTGATTTATCAGTTAGATCATATAACTGTTTAAAGAGAGCTGGAATAAATACAGTTCAAGAACTTGCTACTAAATCTATGGATGATATGATGAAAGTAAGAAATCTAGGAAAGAAATCTTTAGAAGAAGTTGAAAGAAAGCTTAAAGAATTAGGTTTATGCCTAAAGTTAAGTGAAGAGTAAGGAGGTAAATCCATGGCAGGTTATCGTAAATTAGGTCTTCCTACAGATCAAAGAAAAGCTATGCTAAGAAATCTTGTTACTAGCTTATTAAAACATGGTAAGATCGAAACAACTGAAACAAGAGCTAAAGAAACTAGATCTATAGCTGAAAAAATGATCACTCTTGGTAAGAGAGGGGATCTTCATGCTAGAAGACAAGTATTAGCTTACGTTCAAGAAGAATTAGTTGTTAAAAACTTATTCGACAATGTAGCTCCAAAGTATGCTGAAAGAAACGGCGGATATACTAGAATGATTAAAAAAGGTCCTAGAAGAGGGGACGGAGCTGAAATAGTAATACTTGAATTAGTATAATACTAAAGGGATTAAGGAAACTTAATCCCTGTTTTAATATATAGAAATATATTTTCTTTTTTTATGTTATAATACATATGTATATACATTTAAGTTGAAGATATTTAAAATTAAGATAAATTAGTAATTTACTAATTTATTATAGAGATGTTTTTTAATTTGATAAAATATTCACTTTTTATTGAAAATATATAAAATTAGTATATAATTAAACTATTAATTGAAAATTTATACAGAATAAAGAGAGATTTGTATAATAAATTAGTATATGAACCATGGAGGTTAGGTAATGAAGGATGCAATGGTACAATGCATAAATGTATCTTTTAAATATATAAAAAATACAGAAGAAGGTAAAACTGAAGAGAAATATGCAGTCAAAGATGTTAATTTAGAAGTTAAAAAAGGCGAATTTTTAGTTGTTTTAGGACACAATGGTTCTGGAAAATCAACAATAGCTAAACATATGAATGCATTGGTGATTCCAACCGAAGGTACCGTGTTAGTTGATGGTATTGATACAAAAGATCCAGAAAGAATATGGGATGTTAGAGCTAAAGCAGGAATGGTATTTCAAAACCCAGATAATCAGATTGTAGCGACAATAGTAGAAGAAGATGTTGCTTTTGGTCCTGAAAATTTAGGTATTGAACCACAAGAAATCCGTCGAAGAGTTGATGAAAGTTTGGAAAAGGTAGGAATGAGTGAATATAAAAGACATGCACCTCATTTATTATCTGGTGGGCAAAAACAAAGAGTTGCTATAGCTGGTATTCTTGCTATACAGCCTGAATGTATTATTTTTGATGAGCCTACAGCAATGCTTGATCCATCTGGAAGAAAAGAAGTTATGAAAACTATAAAAGAGCTTAATGAAAAGCATGGGATAACAGTAGTTCTTATAACTCATTATATGGATGAAGCTGCTCAAGCTGATAGAATTGTTGTTATTGATGGTGGACACGTAATGATGGAAGGTATTCCAAGAGAAATATTTCCACAGGTTGAACATATGAAAAAAATTGGTTTGGATGTTCCACAAGTGACTGAACTTGCTTATGAATTAAAAGAGGCTGGTTTAGATATAAATGAAAAAATACTTAATGTAGATGAGATGGTGAATGAATTATGTCAATTAAAACAGAAAATTTAACACATATTTATATGCCTAAGAGTCCTTTTGAAAAAGTGGCTTTGGATAATGTATCCGTAGAAATTGAAGATGGTGATTTTGTAGCTTTAATAGGACACACTGGTTCAGGAAAATCAACCCTTATACAACATTTTAATGGATTACTTGAGGCATCTAGCGGAAAGATAATTGTTGATGGTGTTGATATAACAGAGAAAAATGTAAAATTAACTGATATAAGAAAAAAAGTAGGTTTAGTATTTCAATATCCAGAATATCAGATATTCGAAGAAACTATTTCAAAGGATATTGAATTTGGACCTAGGAATCTAGGGTTATCTGAAGAGGAGATAACTAGAAGAGTTAAAAAATCAATGGAGATGGTAGGTTTAGATTATGAAACTTATAAAGATAGATCTCCGTTTGATTTAAGTGGAGGACAAAAAAGAAGAGTTGCAATAGCAGGTGTTATAGCTATGGAACCAACAACTCTGATATTAGATGAACCTACAGCAGGATTAGATCCAAAGGGTAGGGATGATATATTAGGGCAGATTAAGAAGTTACATAAGGATTATAATATGACTGTAATAATTGTTAGCCATAGTATGGAGGATGTAGCAAATATTGCAAAAAGGGTTATTGTAATGAACCATGGTAAGGTAGCTCTTGAAGGTACTCCAGCAGAAGTATTTAAAGAAGTTGATAAGCTTGAGAGTATAGGCCTTGCAGTACCACAAGTAACGTATTTAATAAGAAATTTAAGAGCAAAAGGGTTTGATATTTCAGATAGTATATTTACTATCGAAGAAGCTAAAAGGGCTATTCTATCTATTTTTGCTTCAAATAGTATAAAGGGGGATAAGTAGTCGTGTTAAAAGATATTACAATAGGACAGTATCTACCAGGTGAATCTTTTGTTCATAAATTAGATCCTAGAACAAAGATATTAATATCTCTAATATTTATAATATGTTTGTTTATAGTGAATAAATTTATTGGATACACTGTGGTTATTGGATTCCTATTAGCAGTAATTTTAGTTGCAAAAATTCCATTTAGATTCATAGTTAAAGGATTAAAGCCTATATTTTTATTAGTAGTATTTACAGCAGTACTAAATATTTTTATGATTAAAGGTACTCCAGATACATTACTATACAAGATTGGGTTCTTATCTATATATGTAGAAGGTGTGAAGACGGCAGCATTTATGGCAATAAGATTAATTCTGTTAATAATAGGCACATCAATACTCACATTAACTACATCTCCAATAGAGTTGACTGATGGGATTGAAAAACTTTTAAGACCTATTGGCAAAGAAATTGCTCATGAATTAGCTATGATGATGACTATTGCGTTAAGATTTATTCCAACACTTATTGATGAAACAGATAAAATAATGAAAGCACAGAAGGCAAGAGGTGCAGATTTTGAATCAGGTGGAATTATACAGAAGGCAAAAAGTCTTGTACCGCTATTAGTACCACTATTCATAAGCTCTTTTAGAAGAGCTGATGAACTTGCAATGGCTATGGAAGCAAGAGGATATAGAGGTGGGGCTGGAAGAACAAGAATGAAAGTTTTGAAATTTACATCTAAGGATACTGTTGCTTTTATCGTAGCTACATTAATAATAGTATGGTCGTTAGTAGTTAGATTTATCCTTTAATATTAGGGATGGTTTTAGTTAGAACTATTCTCAGTATATTTTTATATAATGAATTAATTAAACTAATAAGTTTTAACAATGATGCTTTGATTTTATTAAATATTATTAAAGCATCATTATTTTTATTTTTCGTTAATTTGTAATATACTTAATATGTTTAAATAGGCAGAGAAAATTTATTAGTGATAAGATGCTATATATAATATTATTAAAATTTAATTAACAAGAGGATTAAGATGAGAAATATAAAATTAACAATTGAATTTGATGGTAGTGAATTTTGTGGCTGGCAAAAGCAGCCCAAAGGAAGAACTGTTCAGAAAGTAATTGAAGAAGCAATTTTTAAGGCTACTGGTGAAGAAATTATTATTAATGGAAGTTCAAGAACTGACTCAGGGGTTCATGCTAAGGATATGATAGCTAATTTCTTCACTAATAGCACGATTCCGGGTGATAAATTTAGAGAAGCACTAAATGTACGTTTACCAAAGGATGTGTCTATAATAAGGTCAGAAGAGGTATCTGAAGATTTTCATGCAAGGTACTCATCAAAGGGAAAAACATATTCATATACAATAATTCATAGATATGAGAGAGTATCTTTTGGTCATCAGTATGTATACCATTGGAGGCATGATTTAGATATTGATAACATGAGAGAAGCTTGTAAATACTTTATTGGAACTCATGACTTTAGAGCCTTTATGTCTCCAGGAAGTTCTATAAAAACAACAGTACGTACAATAACAGATTTGCATATAGAACAAAATGGGGAGAAAATTAAGATTTTTGTAAGTGCTGATGGATTTTTATATAATATGGTTAGAATAATAGTTGGTACTCTAATTAAGGTGGGAAATAAAAAGTTAAAACCGGAAGATATTCAGGATATAATACGTGAAGGTAATAGAAAACGTGCTGGAATGGTAGTTCCACCTAATGGATTAGTCCTAGAAAAAGTTTTTTATTAAATGTCAAAAAATTGTTGACACGCCCGTAAGCGTGTATTATAATAATGTATGTTTGTTAAAACATTTATGTATATAAGATCCACTAGCCCCGGGTCTTGACATAAACAATTTTACTTTAAATTAAAAGTAAATATTAATGTAAGTTCAGGGAGGGAAACAGATGAAATCATACATTGCTAAAGCAAGTGAAATCGAAAGAAAATGGTATGTTGTTGATGCTGCTGGTAAGCCACTAGGTAGAGTTGCTAGCCAAGTTGCTTCAATTTTAAGAGGAAAAAATAAACCAACTTTTACACCTAACGTTGACTGCGGAGACTTCGTTATCGTA
The DNA here is from genome assembly GCF_006742065.1 of Clostridium butyricum. Taxonomy (NCBI): domain Bacteria; kingdom Bacillati; phylum Bacillota; class Clostridia; order Eubacteriales; family Clostridiaceae; genus Clostridium; species Clostridium butyricum. The sequence continues at coordinate 231,539 of NZ_AP019716.1, forward strand.
ATAAACGCAGAAAAGGTAGTTTTAACTGGTAAAAAGTTAGATCAAAAATTAATGAGAAAGCATAGTCTTTACCCAGGCGGATTAAAAGAAACTCCATACAGAGTAGTATTAGATAAGAAACCTGAATTCGCATTCGAAGAAGCAGTAAGAAGAATGCTTCCAACAGGCGTATTAGGAAGACAAATGTTAAAGAAATTAAATGTATACAGAGGTGCAGAACATAATCACGCAGCTCAAAAACCAGAAGTACTTGAGTTAAGATATTAATATATACTCGGGAGGAGGAATAAAAATGGCAAAAGTTCAATACATGGGAACTGGAAGAAGAAAAAAATCAGTTGCAAGAGTAAGACTTGTACCAGGAAATGGTAAGGTTGTTGTAAATAAAAGAGAAATAGAAAGCTTTTTTGGTTTAGAAACTTTAAGAGTTATCGTAAACCAACCATTAGTTTTAACTGGAACTAAAGATAAGTTTGACGTTTTAGTTAATGTTCATGGTGGTGGATTCACAGGTCAAGCTGGAGCTATCAGACACGGTATAGCTAGAGCATTAGTTAAATCTGATGAAGCTTTAAAATCAGAATTAAAGAAGGCTGGATTCTTAACTAGAGATTCAAGAATGAAAGAAAGAAAGAAATACGGTCTTAAAAAAGCAAGAAAGGCTTCTCAATTCTCAAAGAGATAGTTTGGAGCTATGCAGAAATCCTACAAACATTATGTTTGTGGGATTTTTTTTGTGGAAATTTATAAAAGTTCTCTTTGGTGAGATTAATTAATCTATGTTATCAGTAAGTTAGTTTTGAGTATTTGTATTTTTTTTATAGGATAATAATATGAATTTAAAATTCTTTTCAGAAGGAGCTAGAGTTATAAAATTACAATCATATTATTTCCTTTAATATTATAATTAATATTTTAAGGAAAGTTTTATAGGAATAAACATGTAAGCATAAGCTTAAAATGTAAAAAAAATACATGTTATATTAAAAATAGGTTAAAAATCAAGCAAAAATATTAACATAAGGTTAAAAATAAGATAAAATTAATATGTAATATAATAAATAAATTAACCGAAGGAGAATAAATTGTGGATACAATAAAGGTTATTATTCAATTAATGGGTGGATTAGGGCTATTTATTTATGGTATGAAATTAATGGGGGATGGATTAGAGAATGCAGCAGGGGAAGGTTTAAAAACTATCCTTGAAAAGGTTACAAGCAATCGTATTATGGGGGTTGGAATTGGTGCGATTGTTACAGCTGTTATTCAGAGTAGTAGTGCCACTACAGTAATGGTTGTAGGATTTGTTAATGCAGGTCTTATGACATTAGCACAAGCGGCAGGTGTTATAATGGGTGCCAATATAGGTACAACTATTACAGCACAACTTGTAGCTTTTAAGCTAGATCAGGTTGCTCCTGTATTCGTATTTGTAGGTGCTGCATTAGTTATGTTTGCTAAAGCTAAAAAAAGAAAAGAAATAGGAAATATAATACTTGGTTTTGGTATACTATTTACTGGAATGGGTGCAATGAGTGGAGCAATGAAGCCATTAGCATCATCGCCAATGTTTACAGACGTATTATTAGCAATAGGGGATAATTGGTTTATTGGAATTATAGCAGGTGCTGCTATTACAGCCATATTACAAAGTTCATCAGCAACAACTGGTATATTGATTGCTTTAGCATCAACTGGACTTATAGATATAGGACTAGCATTACCAATAGTTTTTGGATGTAATATAGGTACTTGTATAACAGCTATGCTTGCAAGTGTAGGAACTAACAAAACTGCACATAAAGCAGCATTATTACATTTAGTATTTAATATAGTTGGAACAATTGTATTCCTACCTTTTATAGGACTTATAGCAAAGTTTGTTCAGCATGTCAGTCCAGATGATGTAAGCAGACAGATTGCGAATGCACATACGGTATTTAATGTTGCTAATACAGCATTACTTTTACCATTTACTAATTACATAATTAAATTTATAAACAAGGCAATTCCTTGTGAAGAAAATATTGAAAAAGCTGGACCAAAATATATTGATGATAGAGTTTTAGAAACTCCAGTTATTGCAGCCGGACAAGTTATTAAAGAAACTATAAGAATGGCTAATAAAGCAAAAGAGAATGTTGAATTATCTATGAAGGCTTTTGTTGATGGTGATGAATCACTAATTGAAAAGGTGTATGAAAATGAAAAAATAATTAATATACTTGAAGAAAGCATAACTGAATATTTAGTGAAACTTGCTAAGTGTGATTTATCAGATAAGGAAAAAGGTATTGTTGCATCAACATTCCATGTAATTATTGATATTGAGAGAATAGGAGATCATGCAGACAATATTGCAGATTTAACTATTGAAAAGATAAATAAAAATTTAAAATACAGTAAAGATGCTATTGATGAATTATATGAAATTTATAACTCAACACTAGAAGCATTAGAAATAGCTATTGATTCTTATGTAACAAGAGATATTACTAAAGCAAAGAGTATTATCGATGTTGAAGATAAGATTGATGCATATCAAAGAACTTATAGAGAAAAGCATATTCAAAGATTATATGATGGTAAATGTAATGCATTTGCAGGTGCTGTGTTCTTAGATTTAATAAGTTCTTTTGAAAGAATAGGAGATCATTCAACTAATATTACTGAGAGTGTATTAGAAAATTACGTTAATTAATAATTTGTAAAAAGAGATTCCAAATGAAGGAGTCTCTTTTTTGATTTTAAATAAATTTTATTAAGCTATTTTTTATTTAGAAATATTGATAATTTAAAGAAAGGGCTACTTTCATTTTATTTATGAATAAATTACTCCTTAGTGCAGACAATATTCTAGAGGATAATTTTATTAGAAGGAGAAGTAATAATGAAGTTTAGAAGAATTTTATCTTTAATGTGTATTTTGCTTATTATATTTTCCATGCCTATAAAAGTTAAGGCTGAAGATGAAAAAGATCAGCATATAATATTAATCGATGCAGGTCATGGTGGGATTGATGGAGGAGCAAAATCAAAAAATGGAACTATCGAAAAAGATATAAATCTTGCTATAGCATCAAAACTAAAGAAAAAGCTTGAAGATGGTGGATATAAAGTATATATGACAAGAGAAGATGATTCTCAGTTAGCTAAAAAGAAAGTAGAAGATTTAACCAAGAGGTGTCAATTAAAAAAAGAAACTCAATGTGAAGTATTTATTTCAATACATCAGAATATGTTTCCACAGGCAAACTGTTTTGGTGCACAGGTGTGGTATGCATCAAATGATAAGAGCAAAGAATTGGCAGAAGGAATTCAGGAATCATTAAAAGAGCAGATTAAGGATAATAATAAAAGAATAGCTAAAGCTGCAAAAGATCAGTATAAAATATTAAGGGATGGTTATGATGGAGCTTGTATTTTAGTAGAATGCGGTTTCTTATCTAATTCAGAGGAAGAGCAAAGATTAAAGTCTGATGAACATCAAGAAAATTTAACAGAAGGAATCAAAAGTGGTTTAGATAAGTACTTTGAAAGTAAGTAGTTTTATATTAGAAACTATTATTTATAAATTTATTTTTTAATTATATGTAAAACTCAATTGAGTTAATGTAATTGCTTTTGAGTTTTACATATTTAATTTTTGAATAATACCAAAAGAGATTACATTAATTTAATTTATATACAAGAGGTTTTTAAACAATCAATAGAAATGGGTCCAACCTTAATACTATTTCTAGGTGGATTACTGGAAAAATAATCGCCATTAAATAACAAGAAAGCATTATATATTATTAGGCATATTAAGCAGAGGGTTAATGCATAGATAATAAATGTTAGTAGTTGATTTAATTTGTTATCATTCATAAAAATAAATCCTTTCCTATGTATATTGCTTATGTTTAAATATAGTATCAAATTTTTATAAATATGAAATTAAAAACATAAAATCTCATCTTAAATAAATATTTTATTGTTGTAAATACAGAGAAAAAATTTTAAACTTAAATAGAGTAATAAGTAGAGGAGTTGTTATAATGCGCGAAGTAAATGTAGCTTTAATTACTGATACTGTAAAAAGGTTATCAATAGAAGCTAATTATTTTTTAGGGGCTGATATAAAAGAATCATTAGAAAAATCAAGAAAAGAAGAAACATACGAACTAGCAGGACAAGTTCTTGATAAAATCATTTTAAACTCTGAAATTGCATGCAAAGAAAAAATGCCTATGTGCCAAGATACAGGTATGGCATGTGTATTCTTGGAAATAGGACAAGACGTACACTTTGTAGGGGGAAATTTAGAAGCAGCTATAAATGAAGGTGTAAGAAGAGGATATGAAGATGGATTTTTAAGAAAATCAGTTGTAGATGATCCTATAAGAAGAGTTAACACAAAGGATAATACTCCAGCAGTAATTTATTATGATATTGTGGATGGAGATAAAGTAAAGGTTACTTTGGCTCCAAAGGGGTTTGGTTCAGAAAACATGAGTAAAATAGGTATGCTGAAACCATCTGATGGTTTAGAAGGAGTTAAGAATTTTGTTATAGAAACAGTAAAAGCAGCTGGACCTAATCCATGTCCTCCTATGGTTGTTGGTGTAGGTATTGGAGGAACATTTGATAAAGCAGCATATTTAGCTAAAAAAGCTTTAATTAGACCAATAAACACAAGTAACAAAGATGAATTTTATAAGGATTTAGAAATAGAGTTATTAGAAAAAATAAATAAACTTGGAATTGGACCACAAGGATTTGGTGGAAAGACAACAGCTTTAGGTCTGAATATTGAGACATATCCAACACATATAGCAGGTCTTCCAGTAGCGGTTAATATTAATTGCCATGCTACTAGGCATAAAGAAGCAATAATATAGAAAGTTTCAATTTTGAATAATGAATTAAATTGAATATTACATAGATTGGGGGATAAAACATGGAAATAAAGTTAAATACACCTCTTACAGCTGATAAAACAAAAGGTTTAAAAGCAGGGGACAGTATACTGTTAAGTGGCGTAATATATTCAGCAAGAGATGCAGCACATAAAAGACTTATTGATTTATTAGATGAGGGTAAGGAACTTCCATTGAATATAAAAGATGAGACTATATATTATGTTGGTCCATCACCTGCAAAGCCAGGAAGTGTTATAGGATCAGCAGGGCCAACTACAAGTTATAGAATGGATGCCTATGCTCCCAGATTAATGGATCTTGGATTAAAAGGAATGATAGGAAAAGGTGCAAGAAATAAAGAAGTAATTGATGCAATAGTAAGAAATAATTCAGTTTATTTTGGAGCTATTGGTGGTGCAGCAGCACTTATTGCAAAAAGCATAGTAAAATCAGAAATTATAGCATATGAAGATTTAGGTGCTGAAGCTATAAGAAGAATGGAAGTAAAAGATATGCCATTAGTAGTAATTATAGATTCAGAAGGAAACAATCTGTATGAATTAGGCCAGAAAGATTATTTGAGTACAATAAAGTAATTTGCATTATATATATTGAAAAAATTGAATTTTAGGTTAAATAAAACATTGTAGGTTTAAATTCTAAATAAGTTCTATTATGATAAATAAAAGCTCAAAGAGATAATTGAAATTTTCTTCTTTGAGCTTTTTATATGTAATTATAATTATTCACATGATTTACAAACAAATGTGAATAATTTCTTTATTTCATAAAATAATTGTGGATAAAATTTCAGTTATGAATAGATTATATATTCATAAAGCCTTTACCTCTTACTTCTGATATATCAACAATTGTTATAAATGCTGATGGATCTATCTGATATATTGTATTTTTTAATTCAACCATTTGGCGTGCAGTTACTATACAATATAACATTTTCTTTCTATCATGCGTATATTCACCTTCAGCAAGTAATGATGTAACTCCTCTATGAAGATCTTTTATAACATAATTAATTACATCTGCTTCTTTTTTAGTAAGTATAAGAAGTAATTTTTTACTACTAAATCCTTTAAGCATTTTATCAAGTACTATACTTTGAATAAACAGAGAAATCAATGTGTATAGAGCTTGAGGAAGTCCGAATATAAATGCGCCGATTATAATAATTATTACGTTAAGAGAAAATCCTAAACTTCCAATATTAAAATTAGAATGCTTTTTTCTAATTAGCATTGTTACTACATCAGTACCACCAGTAGAACCATTTCTCAAAAAAACAAGTCCATATCCAATTCCGCAAAGTACACCACCATATATACAATAGAGCAATAAATCAAGCCCATCGATATTTATAGCAGAAGCTATAGGTTTAGTTATCATAAGTGAAATTGATAGTGAAAGCATTCCGATAGTAGTATAAATAGTGAATGATCTACTAAGCTTTTTAAAACTCACAGCTAGTAGAGGAATATTGATTAAGAATAATGTAATACCTGCTGGAATATTTGTAGTATATTCAACAAGTAATCCTAGACCAGTAGCACCACCACTTAAAAGCTGTGCATGAGATAAAAAAACATTAACGCCTAGAGATGCAATAATACAACCTAAAAATATGATTAATACATCAAATATATTAGCTCTGTATTTGTAATATGTGTCCATGGTATACTCCTTTAAGTTATAATTCTCTATAATATTAAGACATTTTATAAACTAAAATTCAACCCTTAGAAAATTGTAAAATCAGTAATGAAAAAATACTTTTAATGAGATATCTTAAGTACAGCAAATTATGTAAAAAAACAAAAAAGTAATTAACTTATTAATAAAAAAGTATGACTAAAAATATGAAAATAATTTTTAGCACTTTTTATACATATCATATTAATATTTTTTTGTGATAATATATTTAATATAGGATGTAGTATTAGGCTCGTAATTTACATATTATTATTTATGTGCTTATTTTTAAAATATTATTTATGAATAATGTATGTTCATTATTAATTTAATGAACATTTAGTTTATAATGAATATATATGATGCTATATTTACTTTAGTTACAATTAAATGATAGGCAACAGTAATTGCAATATAAGGAGAATGAGTATGAATAGAATATCATTGCCAGGAAAAGCAAAAAATAAAAGAATTATTTTATTTATTTTAATATTAATTTCAATTGGAATATTGATTTATGAATTTATTAATAATACAAAAAATAAAAATACTAATAAAGATATTAACAATATCAGTAATGAACAATTAATAGGAGCATCTGAAAAGAATAATGATTTTATAACTGAATCTCAAAATGAAAATATTAAGAATAATGAAGTTCAGGATATATCAGAAAGAGAAAGAGAGTTATATAATAATGCATATACAACCTTTTTTTCAGGGGATTATGCAATGGCTATAAATAAAGCAAATGAGTTAGTAGAAGAATTTCCTAATAGTTATATGGGATATAATATAAGAGGCATAGCGAAGGCCTATGATGGTGATTTTGACGGAGGAATGTCAGATATAAATAAATCATTGGATATCAATTCTGATTATGGATATGGGCGATTTAATAAAGCACTTACATATGAGTTATACAATCAGTTTGATGAATCACTTAAATGGTATAATAAGGCTCTTGAAGTTGAAGAATATGTATGGACCTATTATGGAATTGCATCTATATACGGAAGAAGAGGAGATGTTAATAGGACTATAGAGTATTTGACTAAAGCTATTAATATGGATAGTGCAGTAAAAGAAGAAGCAAAAAATGAATCGGATTTTGATCCAGTAAGAAATTCACTGGAATTTAAAAATCTTATTGAAGAATAAAAAATGACATGAGATTGTAATAGTTATATTTTAATATAACATAGGGAGCAGGAGGTAAAGTAATGTTTAATGTGTTGGTAGTAGATGATGAAAAAGAAATAAGAGATGCAATAGAAATATATTTAAGAGGTGAAAATTTAAATGTATTAAAAGCTGAGGATGGACTCAAAGCCCTAGATATATTAGAAGAAGAGAAGGTTCATTTAATAATATTAGATGTAATGATGCCTAAACTTGATGGAATAAGAACATGCCTAAAAATAAGGGAAACTGAGAATCTTCCTATAATAATGCTTTCTGCAAAAGGTGAAGATTCAGACAAGATTTTAGGATTAAATGTAGGGGCTGATGATTATATAACTAAACCATTTAATCATTTAGAATTAGTTGCTAGAGTTAAGTCTCAGCTTAGAAGATATGAAAAGCCTTTGAATGTAGAGGAAGGAAAAGACATAATAAAGGTTAAAGATTTGGTTATTGATACAATAGCTAAAAAAATAACAGTAAGAGGAGAAGAAATTAAGGCGACTGCAACAGAGTATAAAATACTCCATCTTCTTGCATCCAATTTAGGAAAAGTATTTTCAATAAAAGAAATATATGAAAAAGTATGGGAAGAAATTTTTTATAAAAGCGAAAATACAGTAACAGTTCATATTAGAAGAATACGAGAAAAGATAGAAATAAATACGAAGGAGCCTGAATATATTAAGGTGGTGTGGGGGATTGGCTACAAGATTGAAAAGGAAGATTAATTCATATATAAGCAGCATTTATTTTATAGATATTCTGATTATTTCAATAATAACACTAATGCTATTTTCAATATTAGGAGATTATGCACAGGTAAATAGAACTCAGCACCAGTTAGCAGTACAAGAGATACAGGAAAATACACAGGAACTTATTACACTAATAATTATAAATACAATATTTATAACAAAGATTATGTTGGTTATAAAAAGAAATCCCAGATCACCTAAAATTAAATCTAATATAATCAATAATGTCATTTTTGTTTTAAAAAAGGGTTTTAAATATAAAGAAACGAGAACTACATTATTAGTTTCAATAATACTTGGAGTAATAACTCTTGTGACGTACTTATATTTTCTGGCAACTGGTGGATATGAAAATAATATATTTGTTAGATTCTTTCAGACATATCCATTTAAAGGCAGTATTTTTATGATCATGATACTATTTTTAACAATGATCTATGGAGCAAAAAAAACTTTAGATATAAGTGTAGTTAATGAAGCACTTAGAAAAGTAAATGAAGGAAATCTTCAGGATGACATAATACTTGATGGTTCACCAGCTATTAGAGAACTTGCACATAATATAAATTTAATAAAAGCTGGATATAAGGAGATACTAGAAGAAGGAGTACGAAGTGAGAAATTAAAGACTGAGTTAATTTCAAATGTATCCCATGATTTAAAAACACCGTTAACATCAATAATTAATTATGTAAATATTATAAAAAGTAAGGATATAACGGAAGAGGAACGTTCAGATTATATTGAAATTTTAGAAAAAAAATCGCTTAAATTAAAGGCGTTAATTGAAGATTTATTTGAAATGTCAAAGATAAATAGTGGTAAGCTTAAACTTAATAAAGAGCTTATAGATATTTTATCTCTTGTTCATCAAGGTGTAGGTGAATATAGCAGTCTTTATGAAGAAAAAAATATAAATTTTAAAGTCACATGTGAGGAAGATGCTATATATATGGCTCTTGATGGAAAAATGATATCAAGGGCTATAGAAAATCTTATAATAAATTCTCTTAAATACTCCCTTGAAAACACAAGAGTGTATATAGAGATAGAAAAAAATGAAGGCTACGTTACTATATCTATGAAAAATATAGCAAATTATGAGATGGACTTTAGTGAAGAGGAGATGTTTGAAAGATTTGCAAGGGGAGATAAATCTAGAAATTCTAAAATAGAAGGTTCTGGATTAGGTCTTGCAATAACTAAAAGTATAGTTGAGCTTCACGGAGGTATTATAAAAATACGAAGAGAAGGCGATATGTTTAAAATTTATGTAAAGCTTCCATTGGAAGAATAAAAAATATTAATAAATAAATTTTATCAATTAGGTAGTTAATCTGTAGAAAATAAAAGATTAACTACTTTTTTGTATAGATAATTTATAAATTTGAAGTTTTACAATTAATATATTAACTACTATAATATACGATATGTTGTATGAGGATATTAATATATTTATATATAGACACAAGATATAGTGGAGGGAAGATAATATGTCAGCTTTAAATGAATTATGTATAGATGCTGTTTCTAGTATAAAAGATGAAGAAGGAGTTTATTCAGAAAATAAACTATTAGAGGCATTAAATTTAATAATAAGAGATGGAATGAGTGAAAAACACATAAGAAAATCACTTATTCAGGTTGCTTTAGAATTAACTACAGATATGGAGCCAAATTGGCAATTTGCAGCATCTAAAATATATACATATGAGCTTTATGATGAAGTAAGGGAAAACAGAGGATTAAATAGCAGTGAAGATTTATATAAAAACTATTATGATTTTATATCTCAGCTAACAGATAGAGGTCTTTACGGAAAATATATATTAGATAATTACACAAAGGAAGATATACTTGAATTGGAAAAGACAATAAAACCAGAACGAGATTTTCTTTTTAATTATAGCGGAATAAATCTTCTATCTAAGAGATATTTGGTTCAAGATTATAATAGAAATCCTGTTGAATTGCCTCAGCAGATGTTTATGGGCATAGCTATGCATCTTGCAATTCCGGAAGACAAGTCTAAAAGAGTGTACTGGGCAAAGAGATTTTATGACGTATTAAGTTCATTAAAAGCAACAATGGCGACACCTACTATGTCTAATGCAAGAAAACCATTTTATCAGTTAAGCTCGTGCTTTATTGATACTGTAGAAGATAGTCTAGAAGGTATTTATAAGTCACTTGATAATTTTGCTCAAGTATCTAAATTTGGTGGCGGAATGGGAATATATATGGGAAAAGTAAGAGCACTAGGTTCTTCAATAAGAGGATTTAAAGGTGCTTCAGGTGGAATAATTCCATGGGTAAAATTATTTAATGATACGGCAGTGGCTGTAGATCAGCTAGGAGTTAGAAATGGATCAGTAGCTATATGGCTAGACGCATGGCATAAAGATATTCCAGAGTTTTTACAGATAAGAACAAATAATGGAGATGACAGAAAAAAAGCACATGATGTTTTCCCTGGTTTGTGTTATCCAGATTTATTTTGGAAGTTGGCAGAAAATAATATAGACTCAGATTGGTATATGATGTGTCCTCATGAGATTAAAGAAATAAAGGGTTATTCACTTGAAGATTTTTATGGAGATGAGTGGGAAGAAAAGTATTATGAATGTGTAAATGATGAAAGAATAGAAAAAAGAGTAATGTCTGTAAAAGACATAGTTAGGCTTATAATTAAAAGTGCAGCTGAAACTGGTGCTCCATTTGCTTTTTATAGAGATACTGTTAATAAAATGAATCCTAATAAACATAATGGAATTATTTATTCGTCCAATTTATGTACAGAGATAATGCAGAATATGAGCCCTATGGAAATAAATAAATCAGAAATAATTAATGAAGATGGTTCATGTATAGTAACTCAGAATATAATTCCAGGAGATTTTGTTGTTTGTAATCTTTCATCAGTAGTATTAGGAAATATAGATGTATGTAGTGAAGAAGAAGTAGAGTATGTTGTTGAAACTCAAATAAGAGCTATGGATAATGTAATTGACTTGAATTATTATTCCGTTCCTTTTGCAGAAGTTACAAATAAGAAATATAGAGCAATAGGTCTTGGAACCAGTGGATATCATCACATGCTAGCGAATAATAGAATCCATTGGACAGAAGAAAAACATAAAGACTTTGCAGATGAAGTATATGAAAGAATTAATTATTATGCAGTAAAAGCAAGTATGAAAATTGCAAAAGAAAAGGGTGCGTATAATTTATTCAAAGAATCTGATTGGGATAATGGAGATTATTTTGAATTAAGAGGATATAAAGATGAAAAATGGTGTGCATTAAGAAAAGAGATAAAAGAAAATGGAATGAGAAATGGATATCTCTTAGCAGTAGCACCAAACGGTTCGACTGCAACCATAGCAGGAACATCAGAAGGAATAGATCCTGTAATGGCAAGATTTTATTTAGAAGAAAAAAAGGGAAGTATAATTCCTAAAACAGCTCCAGATCTTAATGATGATAATTATTGGTACTATAATCCAGCATATAATATAGATCAAGGGTGGTCTGTTCAAATGAATGGAATACGTCAAAGACACATAGATCAAGGTCAATCTTTTAATTTATATATAACCAATAATTATACAATGAGACAGATAATGAATTTATATATTGAAGCATGTAAATGTGGAGTAAAATCAATTTACTATGTTAGGTCTAAATCACTAGAAGTTACTGAATGTGAAAGCTGCTCAGCTTAATTTAGTTAACAGTTTTGTATGAAATATTTATGAAAGTTTCATTGGAGTTTATATGTTTTTTAAGAAAGGCTTAGCCTTTCTTAATTTGACATGATATTCATTTAAAATACAAAAAAATTTCTTGGGAAATAATAATAATAGAAAAAATAACAAGAATATTGAAATTAGAAACTTCATTTTTCAATACATGAATAAAATACATCAATGAATAGGAGTATTAATAATGAGTATAAACAAGAAACCTCTTTTTAATGAATTTGGAGATAGGGAAATCACTAAGAAGAGACTTATAAATGGTAATACAACCAATTTAAATGATTTTAATAATATGAAGTATACATGGGTTTCAGACTGGTATAGACAGGGGATGAATAACTTTTGGATTCCTGAGGAAGTAAACTTATCTCAAGATTTAAAGGATTATCAAAACTTATTAGATGAAGAAAGAATTGCATATGATAAAATATTATCTTTTTTGATCTTTTTAGATTCAATACAAACAGCAAATTTAAGCAATATAAATAACTATATAACAGCAAGTGAAGTTAATTTGTGCTTGACAATACAGAGTTTTCAAGAGGCTGTGCACTCACAAAGTTATAGTTATATGCTAGATAGTATCTGTTCTCCTGAAAAAAGAAATGAAATATTGTATCAATGGAAAGATGATGAGATATTGCTAAACAGAAATAAATTTATAGGAGACTTATATAATGAATTTATAGATAACCCTACAGAAGAGACTCTATTAAAGACACTTATGGCAAATTATATTTTAGAAGGAATTTATTTTTATTCAGGATTTATGTTCTTTTACAACTTAGAGAGAAATGGAAAAATGCCTGGATCAGCTCAAGAAATAAGATATATAAATAGAGATGAAAATACCCATTTATGGCTTTTTAGAAATATTATAAAGGAACTTCAAAATGAAAATGCAGAATTATTCACTGAGAAAATAAAAAATGAACTTAGAGAGATGATGAAAACAGGAGTTGAACAGGAAATTCTTTGGGGACATTATGTTATCGGTGATAAGATTCAAGGAATTAATAAAAAATTAATTGAGGAATATATAAAATATCTAGGAAATAAGAGGTTAAAGGAAATAAATCTTGAACCTTTATTTGAAGGACATGATGTAAATCCAGCACCGTGGGTTGATAGACAATCTAATGCAAATTCTGTTAAAACAGATTTTTTTGAGGCTCGTTCAACAGCTTATGCAAAAGCTGCAACATTAGTAGATGATCTATAAAAAACCAATGTAAAATAATGGGAAAGTGATATAATGTTAATATATCCAAAATTTTTTGGGGATTTTTACGAAGAATTTATATAAAAAACTACAAATCAAGTTAAATTCTCATAAAATTATGGTATAATGGTAATGGTTTAAACTCAAATAAAAACTCACAAATATGATGAGGAAAAAAACAAAAACTTTATAATAAAATTAACTATCAAGGAGGAATCCCATATTATGAAAAAAGGTATTGCTGCTTCTAAAGGATATGCAATAGGTACAGTATTCTTACAAGAACATGAAGAAATCGTTATAACAGATGCTAAAATTACAGACGTAGCTGCAGAAAAAGAAAAAATGCAAAAAGCATTAGATAATTCTAGATCTCAGCTAGAAGCAATCAAAGCTAAGGCTGCAGAAGAAATGGGAGCAGAAAAGGCAGAAGTATTCGAAGCTCACATAACATTATTAGATGACCCAGAATTTACTGGTGCAATGATGAATGAAATAGAAATGAACAGTATAAATGGTTTAAAGGCTATTGAAAGTGTTACAAATACATTTGTTGCTATATTCGAATCTATGGATAATGAATATATGAGAGAAAGAGCAGCAGATATCAAAGACGTATCAAAGAGAATATTATCAAACTTTGCAGGAAAAGGCGGAGATGATTTTGCAATTACTGAAAATAATACAATTGTAGTTGCTCATGACTTAACACCATCTGATACAGCAGGATTAGATAGAAGCAAAGTTGTAGGATTTATAACTAATATAGGTGGAAGAACTTCTCATGCAGCTATCATGGCTAGAACATTAGAAATACCAGCTGTACTTGGATTAGGAGACATAACTACTTCTGTTAAAAGTGGAGATAAAGTTATAGTTGATGGTATTACTGGGGATGTTATTATAAATCCTTCAGAAGAAGTACTAGCTGAATATGTAGCTAAGAAGGAAAAATTCCAAGCTGAACAAGAAGAATTAAAGAAATTAATAGATGTTAAAACTACTACTAAATCAGGTAGAAGAATAGAAGTTTGCGGAAACATCGGTAAGCCAGAAGATGTTAATGGTGTTATAGCAAATGGTGGAGACGGTGTAGGATTATTCAGAACTGAATTCTTATACATGGATAGAGAAAGCGCTCCAACAGAAGAAGAACAATTTGAAAGTTACAAATACGTTCTTGAAAAAATGAATGGTAAACAAGTTGTAATAAGAACTTTAGATATCGGTGGAGATAAGACTCTTCCATATTTACCATTACCAGAAGAAATGAATCCATTCTTAGGTTACAGAGCAATCAGACTTTGCTTAGACAGAAAAGAAATATTCAAGGTTCAATTAAGAGCATTATTAAGAGCTTCTATATACGGAAATCTTTGCGTAATGTTCCCAATGATTTCAGGTCTTGAAGAATTCTTACAAGCAAAAGAAGTTGTTGATGAATGTAAAGCAGAATTAAAGGCAGAAGGTAAAGAATACTCAGAAGCTATTCAATGGGGTATCATGGTTGAAATTCCAGCAGCAGCAGTTTATGCTGATGAATTAGCTAAACATGTTGACTTCTTCTCAATAGGAACAAATGATTTAATTCAATATACATTAGCAGCTGATAGAATGAGTGAAAAAGTATCATACCTTTATAATCCAATGCACCCAGCTGTATTAAGATTAATAAAGATGACTATAGATGGAGCTCATAAGCATGGTAAATGGGTTGGAATGTGTGGAGAAATGGCAGGAGATGAAGCTGCTATTCCAACATTAGTTGAATATGGCTTAGATGAATTCTCAATGAGTGCTACATCAATATTAAATGCTAAGAAGATCATGTTAGATCAAGAATAGTATTTAGAATTATATAAAGTTGGTAAACATAATTAAATGATAATTTGCTAACTAATAAAAATGGCTATCCAAAAAGGATGGCTATTTTTATTTGTAATTATAGGTATTTATAGAAATGTAAAACTAATAGATGTTAGTTTATAAGATATTGAAGTAAAAATATATATTACTAACATGTATTAGTTTAATACAGGGGTTAGATTAATTTTAATTATTACTTACTCACTAAAAATGAGATATAATAAAATCATGTTATTTTTATAATGGTAAGGGGATATTTATGAAGAATGATTACATAAAACAGTACAATAAAGCTATGAACTTTTACAATAATGGTCAAATGAATCGAGCTTTAGAAATATGTGAAAATATATTAGCTAATGATTTAAGTTGTTCAGAAGTTTTAAATTTGAAGGGACTTATGTTATATCAGAAGGGTCTATTAAAAGAAGCAAAGATTGTCTGGAAGCTTAATTGTGATATTAATACTGATAGCGTAGCTAAAAAGTATATAGAAGACTGTAAAAGTGATGATGAGAGAATAGAAAAATACAAAGATGCTGAATATAATTTAAAAAATATGAATATTGATAAAGCAATGATGTTGTTTAGAGAATGTATGGAAAGTGAATTTAATTCCATAAAAGTTAACACAGGAATTGCAATGTGTTATATGAGAAAAGGAGACAATTACAGGGCGAAAGAATTTATAGACAAGGCTTTACATATAGATAATGAAGCGGTGACAGCTAATGCATTAAAAAAGGATTTGATAAATTTAGGTTTATATTCGAACGAGAATAGAGTTTCTAAAAAAGTTTTATCAGTTATTACTGTTTTATTTATTATTGGAGCTATTTGTGTAGGTGGATATTCTATATATACAAAAACAAGTTTAAATAATTCAAGTTCAAAAGATTCATCTTCGAATACTGAAGAAGATATAAAAAAGGATGAATTATTAGATTCTGATAGCAATAAGGATACAAATGATTCATATTCAGATAAAGAAAATCAGAACTTAGAAAATGAACAAGCTGATAAAAAAGAAACAATATTCAATAATGAAAATGTAGCGTTATTATTGAAAAATAAAGATGTAGATAAACTATATGATGAAATAAATATGGTTAATAAAGAAACACTTTCAGGTCAGGATTTAGAACTTTATAATAATGCAATTGAGTTATTAAAAACAAATGGAGTTTCAAAGTTTTATGAATATGGAGTATGGTATTTTAATAATGGAAATTATAATTCTGCTAAGATTGAATTAGAAAAAGCTTATAAATATTGTGATAAAAGTGACTTGAAAGAGCATATTGTATTTTATAAAGGAAGTACTGCATCTCAACTTGGAGATAATTCTGAAGCATTAAAACTTTATAAAGAATATTATAGTTTATATCCAAAAGGTGCATATATAGAAGGCGTGTTGTATGAATTAGCGCTTCTAACAAATACAACAAATAAGGATATGGGAAAAGAATATGCAAGAGAGCTTGTAAATAATTATCCAAATTCGCTATACATAAATGATTATATTAGAGATATAGTAAAGTAAATAAAATTAAATAGAAGACATAATAAAATCTCGAGATTAATAGTTATTTTATCTTGAGATTTTGTTATATTAACTTTAATCATAGGATAAGCTAAATATATAATTAAACTTTTGATGAGGAGTGTGAAAAAGTTATGATATCTTTAATTAAGGGGTGTAGGGTATATTCTCCAAATGATATTGGTATTAAAGACGTATTATTAGCAGGAGGTAAAATTGAAGGAATATATGACAATATAGAACTAAAAGATGATTTATTAAAGATTAATATTATTGATGGAAATAAAAAATTAATGTTCCCAGGATTTATTGATTCACATGTACATATAATAGGTGGCGGAGGTGAAGGGGGATATCATACTAGAACACCTGAGATACAGCTATCAAGTTTGATTGAAAGTGGGATAACTTCAGTTGTAGGATGTATTGGTACAGATGGTGTATGTAGAGATATGAACTCATTAATTGCAAAAGTTAAGTCTTTAAAAGAAGAAGGCATAAGTGCATATGCTTATACTGGATCATATGAAGTACCAGTTAAAACAGCAACTGAATCAATAAAAAGTGATCTTATGCTAATAGATGAAATAATAGGTGTTGGGGAAATAGCGTTATCAGATCATAGAAGTTCTCAGCCCAGTTTTGATGGTTTCGTAAATTTAGTAGCTCAAAGTAGAGTTGGTGGATTATTATCTAATAAAGCAGGAATAGTAAATGTTCATTTAGGCGAGGGTATGAGAAGACTAAAATATCTTTTTGATCTTATTGAACAGACAGAGATACCAGCAGAACAGCTCCTTCCAACACATATAAATAGAAATAGTGATTTGTTTGAAATGGGGCTTGAGTATGTTAAAAAAGGTGGATATATTGATTTAACAACAAGTTGTGATTTAGAACATATGGAAAATGGTGAATTAAGAGCAGGAGAAGGATTAGGTGTATTTTTAGAGAAGGGAATGGAAATTGAACACATGACTTTTTCGTCTGATGGAAATGGAAGCATGCCTAGATTTGATAAGAATGGTAATCTTGCAGGTCTCGGAATATGTTCAGTTTCATCATTATATAGGGAAGTAAAATTTGCTATAAAAGAATTTAATGTTCCGATAGATAATGCTATTTCTGTTATAACATCTAATGTAGCAAAATTATTAAAATTGAATAATAAAGGTAGAATTGAAGAAGGAAAAGATGCGGATCTTGTAATTGTTGATGAAGACAATTTAGAGATAGATATTGTTTTTGCAAATGGCAAAAAGGTAGTTGAAAAAGGAAAAGCAGTTGTAAAAGGGACATTTGAACAGTAAATATTATTAAAAATAAATAAAAGGAGCTATCATATAAGTGATAAGCTCCTTAGTAAGTTAAACTAAGTTTTAATTTTGAAGAATGTATGATGACCTATTGTAGTCTGATTAAATTTAGGTGTTTGCTTCATCCAATTACAAGTTGCTGTACTTGGATTATAAAAAAACAATGCTTGATTAGTAGGATCATAACCCTTTATAGCATCATATACAGCGTTATAGCAATCTTGATTTGTTTTAGCATTTATCTGACCATCTTTAACACATGAGAAGGCGTTTTTTTGAAATATAACTCCTTGTATTGTGTTTGGAAAACTTGGATCAAGAGTACGATTTAAAACTACTGATGCAACTGCAACTTTTCCTTCATATGGTTCACCTATGCTTTCAGCTGAAACCAGCTTTGCCATTAAGTCTATATCTTCTCCCGTTATATATAATTGTTGATTATTATGTTTAAAAACTTCTAAAACTTCATCTGTTTCTTGAGTATTTAGTGATATATATTGTATATTCTCAGTCGAACTGTTTTGGACTATTTTATTATTTGAATTTTCATTATAGGTCTCACCTAAAGTGCCAGCATAAACTGGTCTTATGTTAATAACGGAAAGGTATAGTATTAAAGCAATAACAAAAATACTACATGTCTTTTTCATAAAAAACCTCCTTTGGTATATGCGACAAATAATATTATTACCAAAGAAAGTAATTATATACATGGTCATATTTTATAAACTAATGAATAAATACAGAAATAAAAGATTAGGTGAAAAAATATAATTTATAAAAATAAAGGAAATACTAAATTTAGATGATTTTATTCTATTTAATTTTTGTATATTACAAACGTATTTAAGAAAGTTTTAGGATAAAAATAATTAAAAAGTAATAAAATAGTTTTTTGTATGTGTGTAAGGGAATGAGATTTGTTGTATAATTTTATTGGAAGAATAGAAGAGAGGTGAGATAAATGAATGAATTAATAAGTGCCATACAAAAGGGTTTTTCACATATGTCGTTGTGGTCTGCTTTAGATATACTAGTGGTATCATACATATTTTATAAAGGATATATGTTAATAAAAGAAACAAGAGCAGAACAACTGTTAAAGGGATTAATATTATTAATAGTTCTAATACCAATAAGTTATTTATTAAAATTAGATATGCTTTATTTTATATTAAATAAAACATTGACTATCGGAGTGTTATCGGTAGTAATTATATTTCAACCTGAAATTAGAAGAGCGCTTGAACATTTGGGAAGATCTGCATTTGATGATATTCATGGAATTCAAGATGAAGAAATCTTACATAAGATAATGAGTGAGATTACACATGCAGTAGAGAATCTTGCTGAAACAAAAACCGGAGCACTTATAGTAATAGAGCAGAGTACAGGTTTAAATGAATTAGTATCTTCAGGTACATTAATAGATGCGAATATAACCTCAAACCTTCTAGAAAATATCTTTGTGGTAAATACTCCATTACATGATGGTGCAACTATAATTAGAAATGATAGGATATTTGCGTCAGGATGTGTTTTACCTTTAACAAATAATAATACAATAAATAAAAAACTTGGAACAAGACATAGAGCAGCAATTGGTTTATCAGAAGTATCAGATGCTTTAATAATAATTGTTTCAGAAGAAACAGGAATAATATCTTTAGCTATGAATGGAAAAATAACTAGAGGATATGAAAGAGAGAGATTAAATACTGTTTTAGTAAAAGTAATTGAAAATAGATATAAAAGTAAACAGAGAGTTAAGACGGCTAGGGAGAAGGTGAAGTTATGGATAAAATCAAACATAAAAATAAAACGCTGATACCTAAATTGATAAGTCTATTACTTTCGCTTGGATTATGGATTTATATATCAAATGTTGAAAATCCTATGAGAACATATGAAGTAAGAAATATTCCTGTTGAACTGGTTAATTTAGATAGTCTTAAAAATTCAAAATTTGCTGTTTCGGGTAATCAGAACTTTACTGTTGATTTAAAACTTGAAGGACCATCAACGGATATTGCTAAAGTAAAGCCGGAAGATTTTAAGATTGTAGCAGATATGTCTACTTATGCATTGAAGGTAGGAGAAAACACAGTACCAGTACAAATAATAACTTATCCTGAAAATATTATTATAAAAAATAACGGCTTTTTGGGCATAAAAGTTAATCTAGAGGAATTAGTTACAAAAAACTTTTCAATACAATCAAAAGTTAAATTAAATTATAAAGATAATATATACGAAATGAGTAAAAAAATAGCTCCTGATACGGTAACTGTTGAAGGCGCCAACAGTAATGTTGGCAGAATAAACTCAGCTGTAATAGTTGGCGAGGAAAATGGAATATCGGGAAATTTTCAAAAGAGTTTTGATATAAAATTAATTGACTCAAATGGAGCAGAAGTTACAGGCGTTACATCTAGTATTGATACTGCAAAACTATCAGTTGAAGTTTCAAAGGGGAAAAGTGTTCCAATAAATTTAAAAACTACAGGAGAACTCAAAGCTGGGCTAGAATTAAAAGGATACGAATTAAGTTCTAATTATGTAAATATTACTGGAGTTGGAGATGCTTTATCAAAAGTTCAGTCAATTGATACTGAGGCTGTTGATATATCTAAATTAGAAAAAACAGGAGAGCTTAATGTTAAATTAATAGTTCCTGAAGGTGTAACTGTAGCTAGTGGAAATGAATATGTGAAAGTCAATGTAATTTTACAAGCAAAGGAAAATAAGCCTGTAGAGAATGTAACTGAAGAAAATATAAGTAAAAATTTAAGTATAGCAGTTCATTATAATAATTTGAAAGATGGACTACTTTTAGAATCATCATCTGAGAAAGTTAATGTTACAATATCTGGGCTTAAGTCTGAATTAGATAAAATTACAGAAGGGTCATTAAAGGCTTCTGTAGATTTATCGAGTACTACAGAAGAGGGTTCATATTCATACAAGCCAGAAGTATCATTTAATAGTCCTACAACAGCAACAGTAAGTACAATTGAAAATGTAGATGTTGTTGTTAAAAAGAAAGTTGAATAATTATAATAATGGTGGATATATTTTATATCCACCTATTGTTATTTTAAGGCTTATTTACAGATGTATGATAAGTGTGATTTATGATATAATTATGTAACTCATTTTATAGTAATTTGAAAGGAAAACGGTGATTGTAAATGGCCATAAGAATAAATAATATAACTTTAAATTTAGATGATAGTGAAGAAATTTTAGAGAAAAAGGTATGTAAGAAGTTAAAGATAGATAAAAATGATATAAATAAATTGATTATTATAAAAAAAAGTATAGATGCAAGAAAAAAGCATGATATAAAATTTAATTATTGTTTAGATGTAATATGTGATAAAGAAAAAAAAATTCTTTCAAAAATACATGATAAGGACGTTAAATTTGAAGAAATAAAAGAAAGAGAACTAATAACTAAAGGAGATATAGAATTAGAATCAAGACCTGTAGTTGTAGGATTTGGTCCTGCAGGAATTTTCGCTGCATTAACGTTAGCAAGAGAAGGTTATAAACCAGTTGTGTATGAACGTGGGGAAGATGTAGATAAAAGAACTGAAACTGTGGATAAGTTTTGGAAAACTGGTAAGCTAGATACTGAGTCTAATGTTCAGTTTGGAGAAGGGGGAGCAGGAACTTTTTCAGACGGAAAATTAACTACAAGAATAAAAGATTTTAGATGTACTTTTGTACTTGATGAATTAATAAAAGCTGGAGCACCAGATGAAATTAAATATGAAAGTAAGGCTCATGTTGGAACTGATCTTTTAAAAGATGTTGTTAAAAATATAAGAGAAGAAATTAAGAGTCTTGGAGGAGAAGTACATTTTAGTTCTAAAGTAGAAAAAATAGAGTATGAAGATGGAAAACTTAAATATATAGTTGTAAATGGTGAAAAAAGGCCTTGTCAGGCACTTGTTCTAGCTATAGGACATAGTTCAAGAGATACATATGAAATGTTAAATGAAAAGGGAGTTTCAATGGAAGCAAAAGCTTTTGCTATTGGAGTTAGAATTGAACATCCACAAGAAGTAATTAATTTTAGTCAGTATGGAGAAAGCTATAATCATCCTAAGTTACATTCAGCAGATTATAGGCTTACATATCAAAGCGAACGTTTAAAAAGAGGAGTTTATTCATTCTGTATGTGTCCAGGAGGGGTTGTTGTTGCAGCATCTTCAGAACATGAAAGATTAGTTTCAAATGGAATGAGCTATCACGCTAGAGATCTTGAAAATGCAAACTCAGCCTTAGTTGTTACTGTATCTCCAGAAGATTTTGAGGGAGATTCGCCACTTAGAGGAATGGAATTCCAAAGGCATTATGAAAGCTTAGCTTTTAAATTAGGTGGAGGAGATTACAAAGCACCAGTTCAACTTGTGGGTGATTTCATGAATGATAGAGTATCTACTAAGCTTGGAAAAGTAAAACCAAGTTATACGGCAGGTTATGTGTTTAAAGAACTTAAAGACTGTCTTCCAGATTATGTTATAGAAGCACTTAAAGAAGGAATACAGAATTTTGATAAAAAAATAAAAGGGTATGGAGATGATGATTCGGTGCTTACAGGAATTGAAACAAGAACTTCTGCACCAGTAAGAATACACAGAAATGAAACTCTAGAAAGTATTAATGTAGAAGGTCTATATCCTACAGGTGAAGGTGCTGGATTTGCAGGTGGAATAATTTCAGCAGCAGTTGATGGAATAAAGGTTGCAGAACATATA
Source organism: Clostridium butyricum (assembly GCF_006742065.1). NCBI lineage: Bacteria > Bacillati > Bacillota > Clostridia > Eubacteriales > Clostridiaceae > Clostridium > Clostridium butyricum. The sequence goes on from NZ_AP019716.1 coordinate 254,573, forward strand.
ATAAATAAATATAGGGCTCCACAAAAATAGTATGAAAAAATTGTTAAAATAATTACACTCTGTTTTGTGTAAAATTAATTATTAATTTTTTTGTGTAATATAAAAGCTGTTATCTTTTAAAGATAGCGGCTTTTTATTTGGATTATTAATAAAAAAATACATAAAAATTACAGAAATATTAAAATAAATTTTCAGAAAATTTAGCATTTAAAGTTATTTTTTGTTACAATAGTATTATAAAGAAATTATTGACATAAATTTGATTGATATAATTTTAACAATGCTAAGTAATTAAATTTAAATAAAGAGGTGCAAGAAATGAGTAAAAATTTTGATGATTTATTTTCAAGATTACAAGAAGTTGAAACTAAAAAAGTAGCTGTTGCAGTAGCTCAAGACGAACCTGTTTTAGAAGCTGTAAAAGAAGCTAATGAAAAGGGAATAGCTAATGCTGTATTAGTAGGAGATAAAGATAAGATTCATGAAATTGCAAAAAAAATAGATATGGATTTAACTAAATTTGAAATAATGGATGTTAAAGATCCAAAGAAAGCAACTATGGAGGCAGTTAAGCTTGTATCAAGCGGGAATGCTGACATGTTAATGAAAGGTTTAATAGATACAGCTACATTTTTAAGAAGTGTATTAAATAAAGAGGTTGGTCTTAGAACTGGTAAAGTAATGTCCCATGTATCTGTATTTGAAATAGAAGGATGGGATAGATTATTCTTCTTAACAGACGTTGCATTCAATACTTATCCAGAATTAAAAGATAAAGTTACAATTATTAATAATGCTGTTTCAGTTGCACATGCTTGTGGCCTTGATATGCCAAAGGTTGGGGTTGTATGTCCAGTTGAAGTTGTAAATCCTAATATGCCATCGACTGTTGATGCAGCATTACTTGCAAAAATGAGCGATAGAGGACAATTTAAGGGATGCGTTGTTGATGGACCATTTGCTTTAGATAATGCAATATCTTTAGAAGCAGCTGAACATAAAGGCGTTAAAGGTGAAGTTGCAGGACAAGCTGATATTTTAGTGATGCCAAATATTGAAACAGGAAATGTAATGTATAAAACATTAACTTATTTTGCACCAGCAAAAAATGGATGTCTTTTAGTTGGAACATCAGCACCAGCAATTCTTACTTCAAGAGCAGATACTTTTGAAACAAAAGTTAATTCAATTGCATTAGCAGCATTAGTTGCAGCTAAAAATAAATAGTAGAATATTAAATGTAAACTTTAGGATATAATTCTTGGGAATTTATATTAAATCACAGTGTAGATAGATTTTAATGAAAATATGGAGGAAAGAAAATGGCTTACAAATTATTAATAATTAATCCAGGTTCAACATCAACAAAAATAGGTGTATATGAAGATGAAAAAGAATTATTTGAAGAAACATTAAGACATACAAATGAAGAATTAAAGCAGTTTGATGCGATTTTTGATCAATTTCAATTTAGAAAAGATGTAATTTTAAAAGTTTTAAGTGAAAAAAACTTTGATATAAAAACATTAAGTGCTGTTGTTGGTAGAGGTGGAATGCTTAAACCAGTTGAAGGTGGTACTTATGCTGTAAATGATGCAATGGTAGAAGATTTAAAGGTAGGAGTTCAAGGACCTCATGCTTCTAACTTAGGAGGTATACTTGCAAGATCAATAGCTGATGAAATAGGAGTACCATCTTTCATTGTTGATCCAGTTGTTACAGATGAACTTGCAGATGTTGCAAGATTATCTGGTACACCAGATATTCCAAGAAAAAGTAAGTTCCATGCATTAAATCAAAAGGCAGTTGCAAAGAGATATGGAAAAGAAAGTGGAAAAGGATATGAAAATTTAAATCTTGTTGTTGTACACATGGGTGGTGGAGTTTCTGTTGGAGCTCACAATCATGGAAAAGTTGTTGATGTAAACAATGCACTTGATGGAGATGGTCCATTTTCTCCAGAAAGAGCTGGATCAGTTCCAGCTGGAGATTTAATTAAAATGTGTTTCAGTGGTAAGTATAGCGAATCAGAAGTATACAGCAAAATAGTTGGTAAAGGTGGATTCGTTGGATATTTAAATACTAATGATGTAAAAGGAACTATTGATAAGATGGAAGCTGGAGATAAGGAATGTGAAAACATATATAAAGCTTTCTTATATCAAATAACAAAAGCAATTGGAGAAATGTCAGCTGCGTTAAATGGTAAAGTTGATCAGATAGTTTTAACAGGTGGTATTGCATATTCTCCAACACTTGTACCAGATTTAAAAGCTAATGTTGAATGGATTGCACCAGTAACAGTATATCCAGGAGAAGATGAATTGTTAGCTTTAGCTCAAGGTGCTATAAGAGTTCTTGATGGAGAAGAAAAGGCTAAAGTTTATTAATTTTAATTTTATATACATACTTAGTGTTATTATTACTAAGTATGTATTTTTTTTGAATTTTTATTTTGCCATTTAAAATAGGAAAAAATGGAATTTATAAAAATGAATTTGATAATTCTAGCTACTAATTATTAAAATCTTAAATATAACTATCACTTTTATCAAATTTAATAATATGAAAAAAAATACGGTGAATAATAATAATAATGTTAAATTTGTCTAAAAAGTAAGTATCATAATAGAATGAATTTTAGAATATATACTAATTATGTGAAGTATTTTAAATATTAATCATCTTTTTAAATTAAGTATACATTGACAAAAACAACCAGTATTGTTATACTAAAAATAATAACGAAATGATAGAAAATCGTTAAAAAAGTAAAAATAAAGTTATTAAATTACTATTAATTTAATACTTATATTGAAATTTAAGCAATGATTTTAAAGTTACAGAACTTACAATATCTATTATAAAAGCTGTAAGTAATGCAAATTTAAGACAATAATAATTTATCTTTTTGGGGGTTGTATAAACATGAAAGACGCAAGAATTTTTTATCAACAAGACTGTGATTTATCATTATTAGATGGTAAAACAATAGCTGTTATTGGTTACGGAAGCCAAGGACATGCACATGCATTAAATGCAAAAGAGTCAGGCTGTAATGTAATTATAGGTTTATATGAAGGAAGTAAATCTTGGGCTAGAGCTGAAGATCAAGGATTTGAAGTATTTACAGCAGCTGAAGCAGCAAAAAGAGCTGACATAATCATGGTTCTTATCAACGATGAATTACAAGCATCAATGTATAAGAAAGATATTGAACCAAACTTAGAAGCTGGAAATATGTTAATGTTTGCTCATGGTTTCAATATACATTTCAATCAAATAGTTGCACCTAAGGATGTTGATGTAACAATGATCGCTCCTAAGGGACCAGGACATACAGTAAGAAGTGAATATCAAGAAGGAAAAGGTGTTCCATGCTTAGTAGCAGTACATCAAGATGCTACAGGTAAGGCTTTACAAATGGCTCTTGCATATGCATCAGCAATCGGTGGGGCAAATGCTGGTGTTCTTGAAACAACATTTAGAACAGAAACAGAAACAGATTTATTTGGTGAACAAGCAGTTCTTTGTGGTGGTGTTTGTGCATTAATGCAAGCTGGATTTGAAACATTAGTAGAAGCAGGATATGATGCAAGAAATGCTTACTTTGAATGTATCCATGAAATGAAATTAATAGTAGATCTTATTTATCAATCAGGTTTTGCTGGTATGAGATATTCTATATCTAATACTGCTGAATATGGTGATTATATTACTGGACCAAAAATAATCACTGAAGAAAGTAAGAAAGCTATGAAACAAGTTCTAAAGGATATTCAAGATGGAACTTTTGCAAAAGATTTCTTATTAGATATGTCTGAAGCAGGCGGACAAGCTCACTTTAAGGCAATGAGAAAGTTAGCTGCTGAACATGAGTCAGAAAAAGTTGGAGAAGAAATCCGTAAACTTTACAGCTGGAATAACGAAAACGACAAGTTAATAAATAACTAATAGTTAAAATTAGTTGTATTTTATAAATATATAAAATTAGAAGCTATTATACTTTAATTAGAAAGTATAATAGCTTTTTTAACATTTATTAATAAGTGATTGAGAAAGTTAATTTAGTAAAGAATAGAACGAAATTATTTACAAAAATTAATTCAAATGGTATAATTTATTAATAAATTTAATAAATAGGGCTATGGCAGTACTAAGAGTAAATATTCAAATTTAAAAGATTGAATATTTGTTTTTGGTACTTTATTTTTTTGGGGGGTCTGATAAATGAATATAAAAATGAAATATTTAATGAATCGAAAATTGCAAAAACATTCTATGAAGGCATTTGAAGGAATTTCAAATGGAAGAAAAAAGGCATTAGATAACTGGTTTATAGATAAGTGGGCTCAGATAGATAATATAAAAAATTCTCTTACAGCATTAGAGAATAGTGATGAGATAATTAATAACTATCTATATAAGTTAGTTCAAGAATATGAAGATTTTTGTGAGATATTTATATTAGATCAAAATGGAATTGTAACAGTGTCTTCGTGTAGCAAGCATGTAGGTTTAGATATGAGCTATCTTCCTAACTATATGGCAGGAAAAGAAAATAGATCATTAATGTATGGGCCATATATAGATGAAAAAACATTAGAAATTGATATTAGAGAAAAAAGTTTCGTTGATGAAGTTACACTTATGTTTTCATGTGTATGTAAAAATCACCATGGAGAATCAAGGATATTGTGCTGTAGGACATTAAATGATGATATGAGTAATGTTATTCAAGATGAAGATACTCATATATATAAGGATTCTGGTGATAATTATTTGTTTATGGTTAAGTCTAATAGAGGTATAGAACCAGGAACGGCTATTTCCAGAAGCCGCTTTGAAGATAATACTTTTACTTTAGGTGAAAATCTTAAAGATGGAGTGAATACAAAACAGTGGGGAAAAGTTAAAATAGAAAAGCATACTGAATTTGAAATAATATTTAAAGATCCGGCAACTAATGAGCTTCATCAAGGTGTAGCGAATACTATAAAGAATGGTGAAAATTTAGACTGTTGGCCAGGTTATCCAGATTATAGGCATATTATGGTAGGAGGAAAGGGGACAATAATTACACCTCCTAATTGTGATGAAGTCTGGGGGATGATGTGTGAAGGCGATATTGATGAAATTTATGACTTTAAAGGCATAAATTTTAAAATACCAGGATACATATCACTAATATCAGCAATTCTATTATTTGGTACGGAAGTTTTAAGAAGTATAATACCTGATATGGGTATATTAGCAGTAGTTTTAGAATGGCTGATAATATCAATATTATCAGTAGTAATATGTAATAAATACATAAAATCACCATTAAATAAGACTCTTAATATATTACAAGAAATAGCTGAGGGAGAAGGCAATTTAACTAAAAGAGTAGATAAGCTTTCTAATGATGAAATTGGAGAATTATCTAGATGGTTTAATAAATTTATAAACAGTCAAATGACTATTTTAGGAAGAGTAAAGAAATCAGTAAAAACTACTAAAAATTCGGTTGGAATTGTATCTAAGATAACAAATGAAGTTAAAGATGGTATGTTTAAAATAGAAGATACAGTTGTAAATCTTCTTGAAAATTCCAAAGAACAGAATTCGGTATTTCAAAATACTAGAGACAAATTTTATGATATAACTGCATCTATTCAAGAAATGGATAGTTTAATATTAGATATTTCATCTATTGTACAAGAAACAAATGATACTTCAATAAAAGCAAATGAATCTTCTACTGGAGTATTAAATAATATGAAGGAACTTGAAACAGTAATAAAGAAAACAGTTTTAGCAATTGAAAATCTAAAGAAGAATTCTCAAGAAATAACAAATGTAATGAATTTAATTAGCGATATAAGTGAACAAACACAATTGTTAGCTTTAAATGCTACTATAGAAGCTGCAAGAGCGGGAGAAGAGGGAAGAGGATTTTCCATAGTTGCTAGTGAGATATCAAAATTAGCAACTGAAAGTCAGCAGGCAACAAAATCTATAGATAATATAATAAATTCAATTCAGGAACAGACACAATGTGCGTTTCAATACGCAGAAGATATCAATTCTAAAGTTGATGTTTCTATGAAAAATGTTTCAGAATCAATTGAATCATTTATAAAAGTAAATGAAGATATAAATATGATATCAAAATCTATGAGCACAATAGCACAAATAACTTCAACTCAAAGTAGTGATGTAAGTGATGTAATGAATAATGTCAGTATAATGGCTGATAAAGTTAATGAAGCGACTGAAAATAGTTCAAATAAAAGCGAAGAATCTCTAAATGTAGTTAAAAATATACTTTTAGAAATTAAACAGTTAAACAATGCTACAAATGCGTTAGAATATTCATCAGAAAATATGGATGAAATGATAAGTTCGTTTAAATTATCATAAAACAATACATATTATGGCTAATATTACTGCATTAGTAATTGAAATATAACTTGAAAGAAATTTATAAATTTGATAAGATAATTAATAAGTGAATAAGATGCCTAAGGGCTATAAATTTTTCTGTTTCTGATTCAAACAGATGAATTTATAGCTCTTTTTTGCGCTTCTAAAAATTAATGTAAGGAAAGGAAGAAAATATGAACAAAAGTAAAAATGTAATGGAATCAAAACCAATATTAAGCTTACTTCTTACAATGTCGGTACCTCCGATAATCTCTATGCTAATACAATCAATGTACAATATTGTTGACAGTATCTTTGTAGCACAAATTGGAGAAAAGGCTTTAACAGCAGTTTCATTGATATTTCCCCTTCAAAATATGGTTTCAGCAGTTGCCATTGGATTTGGTGTGGGATTAAACTCATGCATAGCTATTAATCTTGGTGCAAAGAATAATGAAAAAATAAACAGAGCAGTTTCTAATGGAATAATTTTGACATTAATACATGGAATAATATTTATTTTAGTAGGAATGTTTTTAACAAAACCTTTTTTAAGAATGTTTACAAATGACCCAGAGATATTTAAATGGGGATATGAATATGGAGTTATTGTAATGTGTTGTTCAATAGGAATATTGTATCAGCTCGTATTAGAAAAAATGTATCAGGCAATAGGAAGTATGATTATTCCAATGGTACTTCAAATTGTAGGGTGTATTATAAATATAGTTCTAGATCCTATATTCATATTTGGAGGGTTTGGAATTCCAGCTATGGGAGTTGTTGGAGCAGCTATTGCAACTGTTATAGGACAGATGTCTGCATTCATAATATATGTAATTATATTTAGAAAAAATAATCATGGAATAATAGTATCTTTCAAAGGATTTAAATTTGATAAGGAGATAGTTAAGAGTTTATATTCAGTTGGTCTTCCATCGTCAATTATGATGGCTCTCCCATCGGTATTAGTAAGTGTTTTAAATGGAATATTAGTAACGTTATCTCAAAGTGCAGTTGCATTTCTAGGAATTTATTTTAAACTTCAAACTTTTGTATATATGCCAGCAAATGGATTACTACAAGGTATGAGACCAATTATTGGATATAATTATGGAGCAAAAGAGAAAGAGAGAATGTTAAAAACAATAAAAACAAGTATTGCTGTAGTAATTATGATTATGATATTAGGAAGCTGTATTTCAATATTTTTCCCAAGTTATATATTAAAAATGTTTAATGCAGAAAGTGACCTAATGGCATTAGGTATCCCAGCATTAAAAATTATAAGTACAGGTTTTATATTTTCAGCTATACCTATAGTGTTTTCGGGAGTATTTGAAGGTATTGGTGATGGGATGCGATCTTTAACTATAACATTGTTAAGACAACTAGTTATCATAATTCCAGCAGCAATAATTCTTGCAAAAGTTTTTGGAATAAATGGAGTTTGGATTTCGTTTCCATTATCTGAATTTGTAGCAATGATTATTTCAATGGTGCTTATGAAAGTAAAGTTAAGAACTATTGATGTATAATACTTTTAAATTTAGAAAAGATAATTAAAAATACAATTATATTGGAGCATATTATGGAGAAATGTTTATATTGTAAAAAACAATTGGATGATAAATATGTATCAAATAAAGTAGGGAAGTTTTGTAATCAGGAGCATTATGAAAAATTTTTAAAATCATTGAGCAGAGAAGAATATATTGAACTTCAGAACTCATTTTGTGTATGTAGCGATGAGTGAAATTGATTAGGTTAAACAATAGAGGTTGTATAAGCATAGTAGTATAAAAAATTTATACTACTATGCTTTAATTTATTTACTATTAAATTTATAAATTTTATGGAATTAAATAAAATAAATGTAAAAATATTCTTGACAATTTATGTTTACAGACGTAAACTGAATATATAATTTACAATTGTAAACTAAAAAGTAAAGAGGTGTAAATATGACTGAAATTCCTAAAATATCAGAATCGGAATGGGAAGTTATGAAATTACTCTGGAATAAGAGCCCATTAACATCCGAGGAAATAATTTGCTGTCTCAGTGAGGATAAGAAGTGGACAAAGCAAACGGTAAAGACATTTATAATACGTTTAACTAAAAAAGCTGCAATAGGGTATGAAAAAGAAGGCAGAATATATAAGTACTATCCTTTAGTTGATGAGAAAGACTGTAGAAAATATGAGAATAAATCCTTTTTACAAAAAGTCTATAGTGGATCATTAGGTGTGTTGTTAAGTAACTTTTTAGAAGAGGAAACTTTATCAACAAATGAAATTGAAGAACTTGAAAGAATACTTAAGGAAAAGAAAGAGGAAAATTTGAGGGATAATTAATAGGGGATATAAGAGGAGTGCTTATATAATGAGATTTTTAGAACAGATTTTCTTAATCGTGTTTCAAACATCATTAACAGCTGGAATTATCATATTAATAATTTTTGCTATTTTAAAATTATTTAACAATAATCTGAATATAAGAGTTAAATATCTGTTGATGAGTTTGATACTAATCAGGCTTGTAGTACCTGTAACAACACAAACCAATCTTAAGATAAACATAAGTGAAGTTCTAAAGATTATTCAAGGAAATAATCAAAATAAATCATCAGAGGAATACACTAGTAATTCAAAAATTAAGAAGGATGAGATTGGAACAATCAATAAAGAACCCATTACAAGTAATCATGACAAATTAAATGTAAAGAATGATCAAGTTCAGAATCAAGTAAATGATATTTTAAAAAATATTGTAGATGCAGGAGCAATAATTTGGTGTGGTGGGGTAGGAATTCTAACGTGTATATTAATGATAGTATTAATTAAATTTAAAACAGAATCCAATAATATGGAAAGAATTAAAGATGGGAACATTATAAAAATACTAAATAAGCTAAAACGGAATGTAAATTTGAAAAGTAATATTAATGTGTATATATGTGATGAGAAAAAGAGTCCGTGTATTTTAGGATTTATAAGACCTAAAATATATTTGCCACACTATGTTTTAGAACTTGATGAAGATATGATTTCTCATATCTTATTACATGAATTAATGCATTATAAAAGGAAAGATTTATATCTTAATTTTATTTGTTGGATTATTCTATTACTTCATTGGTTTAATCCGTTAGTAAGGATAGCGCTAAAGAAATTAAAAACTTATAGAGAGTATGGATGTGATTGTTTTGTACTTCAAATTCTTGGGGAAGAAAAAAATGTAGATTATGGCATGACGATTATCAATTTATCCAAAATAGTAACTAATAAAAGAAATATTCAGTTAGGTCTTGGGTTTGAAAGAAATAACTTAATTAAGGGGAGAATAGAAATGATAAAAAGTTTTAAAAATGATTCATATAAGATTTCAGCTAAAGCAGCTTTAGGATGTCTAGTGGCGGCAGTAGTTGTATGTACAAATGGTATTACTGTTAATGCCTTAGATGTAAACAGTGTATCTAGTCAGAATACCTATAATCAGACTAGCATAGAGAATAAACATGAATTTTTAATTGATAGTACATTAAAGTCATATGATGATTTAAATAAAGTAAAAGAAGTTTCGGGATTTGAATTTAAACTTCCAGACTATTCGTTAGGAGATGGGAAACTTGATTCAATATATCAGGTTATAAAGATTTCAGATGATAGTAATGTAATAGATGCGCATTTTAGAGATGGCGATAGTAATAAAAATCTTACATTAGAAATATTTAAAGATGATCCAGTTGAAGCTTTAAGCAAAATTTACGAAAGCCATAATCGTTTTGGTAGAAGTAATAGCAAAATTGAGGCTAGCAAAGAACAAATGAATGTTGGAAGTGTTTATGGTAAAAGTATTACTTTAAAAATAACTACTCCAGAAAGAGCTATAGATAATCAGATAGTTCCTGAGTCAATTGATGAAGGTAAATATTTTGTATGGGAGAATGATGGAATATTTTATGCTATACCATATGCAAATAGATATGAAATCAATGGACAAGTTAAACAAGATAATAAATTTGAAAATGAAGAATTAGATAGGATAGCTAGTTCATTAAAGAATATAGATGAAATAAAAGATGTTGACTATTTATCAGTAGTTCCTGAGGAATTATCAACAGAGACAGGAATAATGAATATTTATGATAAAGATGATCTTAATAAGGCACAAAAAATACTTGGATTTAATCCGAAGATGCCATTAACTATTAATAGCATAAATATACAAGATTCAATGGTAGGAATTACAAGTGATTCTGATGTAGAAAACAATAATATAAATTATGAACTAAATAATTTTTATGAAGATGATAAAAATATGATGACATTTAGTCAAAGCAAACATGATACTTTTAATAGATATGCTACTGCTAAGGATAAAGGATATATTTATATAAATGAAACTAATATTAATACTGAAAAAATCTATATAGATGGTAATGAAGTATATAGAAATCTGGAAAAAGATGTAGATCAAGAAAATTCTAAGGAAACAATAAGTGTAGATTATTTTTGGCAGCAAGATGATATTTATTATACTCTGACTATATTCAATACAGATGGATATCATGATGAAATAGCAAAAGAATTTATTAATTCCAAAACTATAGACTAGAAATAAGGTAGCCAATAGTTAGGAGGTAAACTATTGAAAATTTTAGAGCAATTATTCTTGAATTTTTTAGAAACTTCATTAACAGGTACGATTTTTATATTAACTGTTTTGTTTATATTTAAAATTTTCAATAAGCAGATCAATGTAAGGATTAAACATATATTATGCTTTTTGATACTATTACGGATTCTTGTGCCTATAAATCCATACATTGATATTAGTTTTGCACACCTATTGCGTAGTTATGATAATGTTAAAGAAACTCAAGAATATAATGATAGAGAATTTAAAGGAATGCCATATGATAATGCCTTGAAATCCAATGATATTTTAAAATCAGACGAAATTAAAAAAAACAATAATATTTATTTAGAAAATAATTTAACAAATTCAGATGGAGTTAAAGAATATAATCATTCTGTAAATATATTGTATATATCTACTTTGATTTGGAGTTTAGGTGTTGTAATAGTAGCATTAGTATTTAATATGTCAGTTATTAAATTTAAAATATTTTCAAAGTCAGCAGAAAAAATTAATAATAATGAAATTGAACAATATATGTACAGTTTAATAAAAAATAAAAACTTAAAAAGAAATATTCCTATTTATATATGCAACGGAATGGATAGCCCATGCATAATAGGAATTATTAAACCTAAAATATATTTGCCACAATATATTTTTAAGCTTGATAAGGAAACAATAAGACATGTACTTCTTCATGAGTTTATGCACTATAAGCGAAGAGATTTATACATTAATTTTTTATCAGGAATTTTACTTGCTTTTCATTGGTTTAACCCATTGGTATGGATATTGATAGGTAAAATGAAGATTTATAGAGAATGTGCATGTGATTTAAGTGTTCTTGAGATTTTAGGGGAAGATAGCAGTATTGATTATGGAATGACAATTATAAATTTATCTAAAATGTTTTTTAATAAGAATAATTTAAATGCTAGATTGGAGTTTAAAGGAAACAATAAAATTAGGGAGAGAATAGAGATGATAAAAAGGTTTAAGGGTGGATCATATAAAATTACTCTAGCAACCGCTTTGGGATGCATGTTAGTTACAACAGTTCTATTTACAACTGGTATTAAAGTAAATGCATTGAATTTGGATAATGAGGGGAAGGGTAATAATCAAATAGATACAGAAAAAGTTACACAGACTAATATAGATGATAAACATGAATTTCTAATTGATAGTGATACAAAGATTTATAATGATATAGATAGGTTGAATAATGTGTTTGGAGAAAATTTCAAATTGCCTGATTTTACGTTAGAAACATTACCTAAGATGAAAGAACTTATAAAGATAGATGATAATAAAAATGCAGTTAAGATATTTTTCTATAATAAGGATTATGATATTAGTAAAGATTCATTTACATTACAGATTTTTAATGGAGATGTATTAGAAGGTTTGACAGGGGTGGAAAAATCAACATTTAATGAAAGAATTCAACTTGATAAGCTATCATTGGATTATCAATTTAATATTGAAGAAAATTTCGATAAAATTGATGGATTGTATGGAAAATGTATTACAACTACTATTGTTGATGATGATTTTGAAAGAATAAGGAAATATTATTCATGGAATGATGGAGATCTTTGCTACTGTATAAAGTATTATCAGCTAACAAAGATAAATGGAGAGATAACTGATGAAAATAGCATATCATTAGATAATATTAAAAAAATAGTTGAATCATTTAAGAATTTGGATGAGTTAAATAATATAGATTATAAATTTAATATGAAAAATCAACAGAAAGCTGGAATATTGAGAGATATATATGATAAAGAAGATTTAAGATATGCCAGTGATATACTTGGGTTTAATCCAAATATGCCACTGCAAATTAATGGAGAACCAATTGAATTTGCTGAACTGTCGGTTACAACAGATTCTAATGTAGATGAAAATAATATAAATTATGAAATGTACAATTGTTATAGTTATAATGAAAATAGTATTTTGCTTTTTACTCAGAGCAGGCATGATATATTAAATAAGTATACTAATGCGAAATCAAAAGGATATTTTTATGATAATGATAAAGTTAGTGTTGAAAGTATTAAAATAGATAATAAAGATATTTTAAGATATAGTAAATATTATGATAATGGAAACAATTCTGATTTAAGAGATGCAGGATATATGTGGGAGAATGATGGAATTTACTATTCTGTAACTATATCTAATACAGATGGATATCATGATGAAATAGTAAAAGAATTTATAGATTCAAACCCAATAGAATAGAAGTATCATTTTAAAAGTTAAACTGGACAATTTAATATGTTTGGTTTAGCTTTTTATTTTTAGGTAATAATTTTACAGTAGATAGTAGTATATATGTTAAAATTATCATATAAAACCTTAATTGAGGATTTAAGTTACTAAGCAATATGCTATATTTTAGAAGGAGTTTTAACTATGAGAAGTTCATTAAATTTTACAAATAAGTTAAGCAAGCTTGCTGAGATGGAGAATGACTCAATATTTCAAATATTAGAATACGAAAATTTAGAAGGTGCTACAGATGTAGAATCAGCATTTGGACTAAACATAATTAGGGAAAGTGGGATAAAGCTTAAACAGATTAGAATAGCTTTAGAAAATAGTAGTGTGATACTTGAGCCAGGAGCTTTGAGTTATATGAAAGGAAATATAAAGATAAGTAGTAAAACAGGTGGTGTACTAGGATTTGGTAAAAAGCTTATTTCAAGCAAGCTTACTGGTGAAACTGTTTTTAAACCAACTTATAGCGGTACAGGAGAAATTTTTTTAGAACCATCCTTTGGAAATTTTGCTTTAATTGAACTTGAAGATGATGAAATAATTGTAGATGATGGATTGTTTTTTGCATGTGAAAGTAGCGTTGAAGTTGGAGTTACTATTCAGCGAAACTTATCAGCAGCACTTTTAGGAGATGAGACTTTATGTCAGACTAAAATAAGTGGTAGTGGTATAGTTGCATTAGAAATACCAGTTCCTGAAAGTGAAATATTTAAATGCATATTAATAGATGACACTTTAAAAGTTGATGGAAATTTTGCAATATTAAGGACTGGCAATATAGAGTTTACAGTAGAAAAATCGTCAAAATCAATTGTTGGATCTGTTACTAGTGGTGAAGGTCTTGTTAATGTTTATAGAGGATCAGGAGAAGTATGGCTTGTTCCAACAAAAAGCGTTTATAGTGATTTAAAAAGTAAAGGGTTAAATGAAATGAGAAAATCTCAACATAGAATGAATACAGAAGAAGATTAATTATAAATTCAATGCTATATTAGATTAAAGTTGTAAAGTGTAAAGATGATAGTTATAATGAAGAGGGGAGAATAGATAAATGAGGTGAGAAAATGAGTTCGTTAGAATCAAAAATTAAAAGCAAGGAACTAGATTTATTCTTTAAGGCAATATTAAAACTTGATAATATAGAAGAATGTTATAAATTTTTTGAAGATGTAGCAACTATAAATGAAGTAAAAGCTTTAGCACAAAGATTACATGTTGCAACTCTTCTTAAAGAGAAGAATACTTATTCAGAAATTGCAGAAATAACAGGTGCAAGTACAGCAACAATAAGCAGAGTAAATAGATGCTTGAATTATGGTAGTGATGGATATAATTTAGTATTGGAAAAGCTAAAAGATAGCATGGATGAAAATAATTAATTATATGCGTAATTAAGAATATTAGGTTGAAAAATAGTATTTTATATATATATTTGATTGTAAATCTTTGAGAAAAAGATTATACTATTTTAAGGCGAATTTTTGTATAAATTATAAAAATTGATATCCTTTATTGCTTAATTGAAATAGTATAATAATGAAAGAACTATATATATTATCTCTATGTATATATTTTTAGATATATTTGATACGGAGATAATAACAGAATAAAAAAAGTGAGGTAAAATTATGGGTAGAATGTTTGGAACTGATGGAGTAAGAGGAGTTGCCAATACAGAGTTAACAGCACAAATTGCATATAATCTTGGAAGAGCTGGAGCGTATGTTTTAACTGAAGGTGCTCATAAACCTAAAATATTAGTTGCAAAAGATACAAGAATATCAGGAGATATGCTTGAATCAGCATTAATAGCAGGTATTTTATCTGTAGGAGCAGAAGCTGTTGTACTTGGAGTTGTACCAACACCAGCAGTTGCTTATTTAACAAGAAAATACGGAGCTGATGCAGGTGTTATGATTTCAGCATCACATAATCCAGTAGAATATAATGGTATTAAATTCTTCAATGACAAAGGATATAAATTATCAGATGAATTAGAAGATGAAATTCAGAGAGTTATTGAAAGCGATTTTGAAGGTGTTCCAAGTCCAATAGGAACAAATATTGGTAAAGAAACAATTGAAACTTCAGCTTTAGATCACTATATTGAATTTGCTAAAGAAACAATTCCTTATAGTTTAAAGGGATTAAAAATTGCATTAGATTGTGCTAATGGAGCTTCATATAAATCATCAGTAAAAGCATTTAGAGAATTAGGTGCAGAGGTTTTTGTTATCAATGATAACCCAGATGGAACAAATATTAATGAAAACTGTGGCTCAACACATCCAGAAGAATTAATGGAATATGTGGTTAAAAAAGGATGCGATTTAGGATTTGCATTTGATGGTGATGCAGATAGATGTTTAGCAGTAGATGAAAAAGGAAACCTTGTTAATGGTGACTTTATACTAATGTTATGTGCTAAATATTTAAAGGAAATTGGTAAGCTTAAAGATGATACTTTAGTAGTAACAGTAATGAGTAATCTTGGTTTAGACATTGCAGCTAAAAAAGAAGGTATTAATATAGTTAAAACAAGTGTTGGAGATAGATATGTTCTTGAAGAAATGATTAAGGACAACTATGTTTTAGGTGGAGAGCAATCTGGTCATGTTATATTTTTAGATTACAATACAACAGGTGATGGATTAGTAACAGCTCTTCAAATTGCATCAATAGTTAAAAAGAAAGAAGCTGGTTTATCAGAATTATGTTCTATAATGAAAGAGCTTCCTCAAGTTTTAGCTAATGCGACAATACCTAATGAAAAGAAAAACTTATACTTAACTGATGATGAAATACAGAATGAGATTAAAAAGATAGAAGAAGCATTAAATGGAGTTGGAAGAGTTCTTATAAGACCTTCAGGAACTGAACCATTAGTAAGAGTAATGCTTGAAGGTGAAAATCAAGAAGAAATAGATAAAATGGCACATGGATTAGCGGATTTAATTCAAAGAAAATATGCATAATTAAAAATTATATAACTAATTTTATAGAGATACACTTTTTATCTTGGATAATAGAATTTATCCAAGTGAAAAGTGTATTTTTATTTTCTATTAATTATAATGTTACTGAATAACAAAAGCGTTAGTAGGGGATATATAAAGTTGACAGACTTAATGTATTAGGAGGCGCAAATTAGTTTATGAATAGAGAACCATATAATGAATTTTTATTAATTATGCCAGAAGGTACTTGTAAGGGATTTAATGATTTTGAGTCAGCGAAAGCATATATAAATATATATTATGAAAGAGCAATTGATGAAAATATTGATGATGATGATGAAAATGACATGACTGAAATCGGATCAGGAGATACAAGAATAAACATATGCACTAAACTTGGCGTTGAAGAAGGAAAATGTGAGTTATATAAAACTGAGGAGGTAATAAATAAAATTAGTGATGAATTAGTTTTCGATACAGAAAAGAAAGAGATAGTAGAAAGACTATGTGAAGCAGACATTGATTTTAATATTTATGATAATAATTTGGATTTATTAATATCAGATGTAGAACCAATTGATATTATGGAAACTTATGGAGAGATAGATTAGTGCAAATACTTTATTTTAATTATATAACTAAAATTAAAAACAATGTGTCAAATGATAAAAGAATACGATGATAAAATGATAAAAAAATACCTTAAATAATAATAAAATAATAAAAAGTTAATTCTAAAAATATGTTAAAAAATAAGAATGGTAAAAAATATAATATAATGTTGACAATGGTAAAACACGAGAGTAAAATCTACTGTAACAGGAAAATTGAATATGTCCTTAAAGCTTGTAAATGCTAAGAAGGAGACAGTTATCAAACAGAAAAAAGTTTAAGAGAGTCGATGGTTGGTGTGAATCGATACTTTAGTTTTTTAATTATCACTCCTGAGCTGAATCGGGAAAGAGAATTATATGTTCTTGAGTAAAAGATATCCGGTGTGCATCCGTTATATGCAAGGGTTTGTTAGAACCTAGTGATATTAATAAGGCGGAATATTATCCCACTTCTTATGATTTATATCATTAAGGGTGGATTTTTTTAACTATTTTTAAGGGGGGCAAGCAATGGAAAAGCATGTATTATCTGTTTTAGTAAAGAATTCATCAGGAGTTTTAAGCAGAGTTAGTGGATTGTTTTCAAGACGAGGATATAATATCGACAGTTTAACTGTTGGAAGTACTGAGAACCCATCTATTTCAAGAATGACAATTACACTTATGGCTGATGACGATGTGTTAGAACAGGTAAAAAAACAATTAGATAAGCTGGAAGACGTTATAAGAGTTGTAAATTTTAAAGTTAATGAATCTGTTTATAGGGAATTAGTTTTAATCAAAGTAAGAGCAAACGCTGAGAACAGGGCAGCAATTAATGAAACTGTAAAAATATTTAGAAGTAAAATAATAGATATTTCAACAGACACATTAACAATTGAGTTAACAGGTGATGAAGAGAAGATATCAGCATTGATTAATCTGATGAAAGAATATGGAATAGAAGAAGTTGCAAGAACTGGAGTTACAGCGCTTCAAAGAGGTGAAAAAACCATAAAAAATACTATAGAGAATTAAAAAGAGCAGTAGAATAAGCAATGAATAAAAAAATGGGCATTTAAACAAAGCAATGGCAGTAAAAACAATGTAAGCATAATAGGCAATGGAATAATATAAAGGGGGATAACATATGGCAGAGAATCAGGTAAAAATATTTGATTCTACTTTGAGGGATGGTGCTCAGGGCCAGGGAATTTCTTTTTCTTTAGAAGATAAAATTAAAATTGTTAAGATTCTAGATGATATGCATATTGATTTTATTGAAGCTGGAAATCCAGGATCAAATCCAAAGGATATGGAATTCTTTAAACGACTGAATGAAATAGAATTGAAAAATTCAAAAATAGCAGCTTTTGGCTCAACCAGAAGACCTAATATTAAAGCTGAAGAAGATAAAAACATACAAGATTTGCTCTCATCAGGTTCAGATGTACTTATTATATTTGGGAAGTCATGGGATTTTCAAGTTACAGATATTATAAAAACATCACTTGAAGAAAATTTGAAAATGATAAGTGATACAATTCATTACTTAAAGAAAAAGGGTAGAAGAGTAATTTTTGATGCTGAACATTTTTATGATGGATACAAATCTAATAAGGATTATGCAATGGCAACAATAAAAGCTGCAGAGCAAGCAGGGGCAGAAACCGTTGTATTATGTGATACAAATGGAGGGACATTACCACCTGAAATATATGAAATAACAAAATCAGTAATTGAAAAGGTAAATGCTGAAGTAGGCATTCACAGTCATGATGATATGGGAATGGCAGTTGCAAATTCAATTATGGCTGTTAAAGCAGGGGCAAAGCAGGTTCAGGGAACTTTCATAGGCATAGGTGAAAGGTGTGGTAATGCAAACTTAAGCTCAATCATTCCAATTTTAAAACTTAAACTTGAAATGAATATTTTAGATGGAATTGATCTTTTTGGATTAACTAAAACATCAAGGTTTATAGCTGAAATATGTAATATGACTTTATATGATGAAAGTCCATTTGTAGGAAATTCATCTTTTGCACATAAAGGTGGAATGCATATCGATGCAGTAACAAAATGCTCAAAATCATATGAACACATTGATCCGAAACTAGTAGGTAATAAGAGAAGGTTTTTAGTTTCAGAAGTAAGTGGAAAAAGTATGATACTTCAAGAAATTAAAAAGATTTTTCCTAATGTATCAAAAGATGATGTAGCAGTTCAAAAAATTACAGATAGATTAAAAGAATTGGAATATGAAGGATATCAGTTCGAAGGTGCAGAAGGCACTGTTGAATTAATAATAAGAAAAATTATTGGTAAATATAAACCTTTCTTTAAACTGAATCATTTTAAGATAATTGGTGAACAACCATATGGATCTGATGCTTTTTCATCGACAGCTGTAATAAATATTACAGTTGATGAGCAAAATGAAATGACAGCAGCAGAGGGAGAAGGTCCTGTAAATGCACTTGATAAAGCTATAAGAAAAGCACTTGAAGTCTTCTATCCAGAATTAAAAAAAGCACGACTTGTTGATTATAAGGTTAGAGTTCTTGATTCAGAAAGTGCAACAGAGGCAAAAGTAAGAGTATTAATTGAATCAACTGACGGAATTGATACATGGAGTACTGTTGGGGTATCTAGAGACGTAATACAAGCTAGTTGGATAGCACTTGTAGATTCAATAGAGTATAAATTATTAAAAGATATAGAGAGAAAAGTTAAAGCATATTTTTAAGGAGATGATTAGAAATGGGTATGACAATGACACAAAAGATTCTAGCTGCACATGCAGGATTAGAATGTGTAAAAGCTGGACAATTAATTGAAGCAGATCTTGATTTAGTATTAGGAAATGACATTACAACTCCAGTAGCTGTAAATGAATTTAAGAAGTTTGGAACTGATAAGGTATTTAGTAAAAGTCAAATAGCAATTGTTCCAGATCACTTTACTCCTAATAAGGATATAAAAGCGGCAGAACAAGTAAAGTATATTAGAGAGTTTGCAAATAAAATGGAAATTGAAAATTTCTTTGAAATTGGTGAAATGGGAATAGAACATTGTTTAGTACCAGAAAAGGGACTAGCTGTGGCTGGAGATGTAGTAATTGGTGCAGATTCTCATACTTGTACTTATGGAGCACTTGGAGCTTTTTCAACAGGTATAGGTTCAACAGATATGGCAGCTGGTATGGCAACAGGTAAGTGTTGGTTCAAAGTTCCATCAGCATTAAAGTTTGTTCTTAAAAACAAACCAGCAAAATGGATAAGTGGTAAAGATATAATTTTACACATAATCGGAATGATTGGTGTTGATGGTGCTTTATATAAATCAATGGAATTTGTAGGAGATGGTTTAAACTATCTTTCTATGGATGATAGATTTACAATGGCTAATATGGCGATTGAAGCTGGTGGAAAGAATGGAATATTCCCAGTAGATGAAAAGACTGAAGAATATTTAAAAGATCATGCTAAAAGAGAATGGAAAAAGTATGAGGCAGATGAAGATGCACAATATGATGAGGTTTATGAAATTGACTTAAGTACATTAAGACCAACAGTTTCATTCCCACATTTACCAGATAACACAAGAACAATTGATAATACTGGTGATGTAAAGATTGATCAGGTTGTAATTGGTTCATGTACTAATGGTAGAATTTCAGATTTAAGAGTAGCAAGGGATATTCTTAAAGGCAAAAAAGTTGATAAAACTATAAGATGTATCGTTATTCCAGGAACTCAGAAGATTTATCTTCAAGCTTTAGAAGAAGGAATAATTAAAGATTTAATTGAAGCTGGTGCGATTGTATCAACTCCAACATGTGGACCTTGCCTTGGAGGACATATGGGAATCTTAGCAAAAGATGAAAGATGTGTATCAACAACAAACAGAAATTTTGTAGGAAGAATGGGTCATGTTGAATCAGAAGTTTATCTTGCAAGTCCAGCAGTTGCAGCAGCATCTGCAATAACAGGAAAGATAACTGATCCAGAATTAGTGTAGGGGGTATTTAGTAATGAGCGTAAAAGGTAGAGTATTCAAATATGGAGATAATGTAGATACAGATGTAATAATTCCAGCAAGATATTTAAATACATCTGATGCTAAAGAACTTGCTGCACATTGTATGGAAGATATAGATGCTGATTTTGTAAAGAATGTTAAAGATGGAGATATAATTGTTGCAAATAAAAACTTTGGATGTGGTTCTTCAAGAGAACATGCACCTTTAGCTATTAAAACAGCAGGTGTAAGCTGTGTTATAGCATCTACATTTGCAAGAATTTTCTATAGAAATTCAATTAATATTGGATTACCAATATTAGAATGTGATGAAGCTGTAAAGAATATCGATGCTGGTGATGAATTAGAAGTAGATTTTAAGAGTGGATTAATTAAGAATTTAACTAAAAATCAAGAATATCAAGGGGAAGGATTCCCAGAATTCATGCAGAAAATCATCGATAATGATGGTCTTATAGGATACATTAAGAATAGTTAGCAGTTAACAGTTAACAAGTAACAGTTATTTAAGATACAAATTTGAATAAAAAATAAAGCTAAATGTATAAAAATAAGTTGGCAATTAACAAGTGCAGTAACATTACTAAATTAGAAACTACAAAGTAGTTTTCAAATAAACTGTTAACTGACACCTGTTAACTGTTAACTAAAAAAATGGGGGTTAGTAAAATGAAATGTAATATAGCTGTAGTACCAGGGGATGGAATAGGTCCAGATATAATAGCAGAAGCAATAAAGGTATTAAAGACAGTAGGAGATAAATTTGGACATAGATTTGAGTATGAATATGCTATTGCCGGTGGATGTGCAATTGATAAGACAGGAGAAGCACTTCCAAAAGAAACATTAGAAATATGTAAGAGAAATGATGCAGTGTTACTTGGAGCAGTTGGTGGTCCTAAATGGGATGATCCAGATGCTAAAGTAAGACCAGAACAAGCATTATTAGGATTAAGAAGCGGAATGAATCTTTACTGTAACCTTAGACCAGCAGTATTATATGCACCATTAAAAAATGCATCACCACTTAAAGATAGTATTGTTGGAGATGGAATAGATATTGCTATAGTAAGAGAATTAACTGGTGGTATTTATTTTGGTGAAAGAGGAAGAGAAACAGTTGATGGAGTAGAATCAGCTTATGATACTGAAAGATATAATGTAACTGAAATAACTAGAATTGTTAAAATTGCTTTTGAAACAGCGATGAAGAGAAATAAGAAATTAACTTGTGTTGATAAAGCTAACATTCTTGAAAGTTCAAGACTTTGGAGAAAAGTTATCGGTGAAATGATTAATGATTATCCGGAAGTTGAAGTTAATTATATGTATGTTGATAATGCAGCAATGCAACTTGTTAAGGATCCAACTCAATTTGATGTAATTGTTACTTCTAATATGTTTGGTGATATTTTATCTGATGAAGCAAGTATGGTTACAGGTTCTATTGGAATGTTACCATCAGCATCACTTGGAGATGGCACTTTAGGAATGTATGAACCAATTCATGGTAGTGCACCTGATATTGCAGGAATGGGAATTGCAAATCCATTAGCAACAATATTATCAACTGCTATGATGCTTAGATATAGTTTTAATTTAGAAGAAGAAGCTAAATCTATAGAAAAAGCTGTATTAGAAGTTCTTGAAGATGGATATAGAACTGGAGATATAATGAGCGAAGGTAAAAACAAGGTAGGAACAACAGAAATGGGTGATCTTGTTTGTAAAAAAATTGTTGAAGGGAAGTAGAAACATATGAAAAGCGATGTACTTAAAAAAGGTCCTGGAAAGGCAGCTCAAAGATCTCTTCTTAGAGCATTAGGTTTAACTGATGAAGAAATAAATAGACCAATAATAGGAGTTGTATCTGCACAAAGTGATGTTATTCCAGGACATATGAATCTTGATAAAATAACTGAAGCTGTAAAAAAAGGTATAACACTTGCAGGTGGTACTCCACTTGTGGTTCCAGCTATAGGTGTTTGTGATGGGTTGGCAATGGGACATGAAGGTATGAAATATTCTCTTGTAACAAGAGAACTTATTGCAGATTCAATTGAATGTATGGCAAAAGCACATGCATTTGATGCATTAGTTTTAATTCCTAACTGTGATAAGATTGTTCCAGGGATGCTTATGGCATCATTAAGAGTTAATATACCATCAGTTATGGTAAGTGGTGGGCCAATGCTTGCAGGAAAACATAAAGGTAATGCTATTTCTCTTTCTACAATGTTTGAAGCGGTTGGATCTTATGAAAATGGATTAATAGATGAAAAAGAATTATGTGATATAGAAAAATGCGCATGTCCAACATGTGGATCATGTTCAGGTATGTTTACAGCAAACTCTATGAACTGTCTTTGTGAAGTACTAGGTATTGCTTTACCTGGAAATGGAACTATTCCAGCAGTTTATTCAGAAAGAATAAGACTTGCAAAACAAGCAGGTATGGCAGTTATGGATATGCTTGAAAGAGATATTAAGCCAAGAGATATTGTTAATGAAAAGAGTATAATGAATGCACTAAGAGCAGATATGGCTCTTGGATGTTCTACTAATAGTGTTCTTCATATTACAGCTATTGCAAATGAAGCAAAGGTTAATATGAACTTAGATATAATAAATGAATTATCAGCTAAGACACCAGATCTTTGTAAGCTTGCGCCAGCATCTAATATTCATATTGAAAGATTATATGAAGCCGGTGGAATTCAAGCAGTGTTAAGTGAATTATCTAAAAAGGTAGAACTTAATTTAGATTGCATTACTGTTACAGGAAAAACATTAGGGGAAAATATAGAAGGTGCGTCTGTTCAAGATTATGAAGTAATAAGACCAATAGATAATCCTTACAGTGAAACAGGTGGAATTGCAATACTTAGAGGGAATTTAGCACCAGAAGGAGCAGTTGTTAAAAGAGCAGCAGTGTTACCACAAATGTTAGTTCATGAAGGTCCAGCAAAGGTATTTAATTCTGAAGAAGAAGCTAATGCAGCAATATTTGATAAAAAGATAAATGCTGGAGATGTTATTGTAATAAGATATGAAGGACCTAAGGGTGGCCCTGGTATGAGAGAAATGCTTCAAGCAACAGCAGCAATTGCTGGTATGAAATTAGATGATTCTGTTGCATTAATAACTGATGGAAGATTTAGTGGTGCAACAAGAGGAGCATCTATAGGTCATGTTTCTCCAGAAGCAGCAGCAGGTGGAGTTATTGGATTATTAAAAGATGGAGATATAATTTCAATAGATATTAATAATAATAAGCTTGAAGTTAAATTAAGCGATGAAGAATTAGAAGAAAGAAGAAAGAATTTTAAACCTCTTGAAGCAAAAGTTAAAGAAGGTTATTTAGCAAGATATGCTAAACTTGTAAGTTCTGCAGCAGAAGGAGCAATACTTAAATAGTTAACAGTTATCAGTTAACAATTAACAGTTAGTGAGAAAATTTCTACGAAATTTTTTGAATTACATACATTATGTAAATTTTTAAAATTTCGTAGAAAGTATTTTTATATAGAAAATTAAAGTAAGTGATGAATTGAAATCATTTTATGAGCAAAGGAGTGAATAAAATGTTATTGACGGGGGCTGAAATACTAATAAAGTCTTTAATTGATGAAAATGTAGAGACGATATTTGGATATCCAGGTGGGGCTGTACTTAATATTTATGATGAAATTTATAAATATAAGGATACGCTTCATCATGTTTTAACTTGTCATGAACAAGGAGCAGCGCATGCAGCAGATGGCTATGCTAGGGCAACAGGAAAAGTAGGTGTATGTATTGCAACTTCAGGACCAGGTGCAACAAATCTGGTAACTGGTATTGCAACAGCGTATATGGATTCTGTTCCTATGGTAGCTATAACGGGGAATGTTACAACACCACTTCTTGGAAAAGACAGCTTTCAGGAAGTTGATATAAAAGGAATTACTATGCCTATAACAAAGCACAATTACATTGTAAGTGATGTAAATGAGCTTCAAGATATAATAAAAGAAGCATTTTATATAGCAAAGTCAGGAAGACCGGGACCTGTACTAATAGATATTCCAAAAGATATAACTGCTAATAAAGCAGAATATAAAAAGATTATTCCAAAAGAAATTACAAGAAGTACTGAAAGAATTAAGGATTCTGATATTGAACAGGTTGTAAGTTTAATTAATGAATGTAAGAGACCTTTTATTTATGCAGGTGGAGGAATAGGAATATCTGGAGCTACAGAAGAGCTTGTTGTATTTGCTGAAAAGATAAATGCACCGGTTTCAACAACTTTGATGGCTAACTCTGAATTTCCTAATGATCATGAATTATATACTGGTATGATAGGAATGCATGGAACAAAAGCATCTAATATTGCAGCAACAAAATGTGATTTATTAATAACTTTAGGAGCAAGATTTAGTGATAGGGTTATTAGCAATCAAAATCACATTAAGAATGCAAAAATAATTCACATTGATGTAGATCCTGCTGAGATTAATAAAAATATAAAAGTAGATGCAGCTATTATTGGAGATGTAAAAGTAGTATTAGAGAAACTTATACAATTAGTAGATAATAAGAAAAATCAAGAATGGCTTGATAAAATAGAAGGTTTGAAGATTTTAAATAAGCAAATTAATTGTGATTGTACAAGTCCTGAATTATTGTTTAAGAAATTAAATGATTTAAATAAAGAAGGAAATTTTGTTATTTCTACAGAAGTTGGTCAACACCAAATGTGGACAGCTCAAAATTTTAAATTTAAAAATCATAGAACATTTATAACTTCAGGTGGCCTTGGAACAATGGGATATGGACTTGGTGCTGCAATCGGAGCACAAGTAGGTAGACCAGACAGACAAGTTATAAATATAGCTGGTGATGGTAGCTTTGGAATGAACTGCAATGAGTTTGTTACGGCTGTTAAGAATAAACTTCCTTTAGTAGAAATTATAATGAATAACAATTGTCTTGGAATGGTTAGACAATGGCAGAATTTATTTTACGGAGAGAGATATTCAGAAACAACTCTTGATAGACCAACAGATTATGTGAAGCTTGCAGAAGCCTTTGGTGGAAAAGGATTTAGAATAACTAAGGCTGATGAAATTGAATATGTATTGAAAGAAGCTTTAGATTATTGTGATGGTCCTGTATTAATAGATTATGTAATTGATTCAGATAAAAAAGTATTTCCTATGGTAGCACCAGGTGCTCCTATTGATGAAATAATGACTGAAGAATAAGAAAAATTTTAGATAGTGGGTGAATATTTTTTATTCACTCTCTTTTTTGAGTAAAAATATAAATATTATTAAGTTTTGTATTCATAATTGAATTAATTATATCTAATAGAAATGAATAGAATTTTCAGTATAGAGTTTTGATATGTATAAGATATATTGTATTATTATAGATAGAAGATAGTATGATTTTAATGAATGGAAGGATAAGATGATGAATTACGTATATATTGTAGAATGTTCAGATGGAACATTGTATACAGGATGGACAAATAACTTAGATAAACGTATAGAACAGCATTGCAATGGAACAGGAGCAAAATATACGAGAGGAAGAGGCCCGGTAAGATTGGTATATCATGAAGAATTTAATGATAAGCGTGATGCTATGAGAAGAGAATATGAAATAAAAAAATATTCGAGAATTAATAAATTAAAGTTAATTGAGAACATGCAAAAATGTGATAAAAAATAATAACAAAACTCAAAAATCATGAAAACGGTTGTAAAATGAAGAAAATCATATAAAAGCAAAAGTAAACAAGCTTTTTAGTATGAAATTTGGGAAAAATTAGTCTTGTAAAAGTTTACTTAAGCTGATATACTTTAAATATGGAAATAAAAGTATGAGTGATGAAGCTCAAAACAAAAAAGTATCCTTATAAACATATTAACATAGTTGCATAGTCTGAATTTTTTTGCAAGCGATTGCATATATTTAATTAGTCAGCATTATAATTTAAAGCAATTTTAAATAATAACTATAATATTTTAGTACTCATTGTGAGGGAAGGGGTATATATTATGAAAAAGAAAAAATTATTAGCAACAGTTTTAGCTTCTGCATTAGCATGTGGAACATTATCAGGATGTGGAGGAACAGCTCAAACTTCAGGTTCAGCAACTTCAGCTGATGGAAGTGGAAAAACAGTGAAGGTATTCCAATTAAAAGTTGAAATTAATGATGCTCTTCAAAAATTAGCTCAAGAATATGAAAAAGAAAAAGGTGTAAAAGTTGAAATTACATCAGTTGGTGGTGGTGCTGACTATGGTGCATCATTAAAGGCAGAATTCCAAAAGGGTACTGAACCAGATATATTTATGGTTGCTGGTAAGGGAGATTATGAAATTTGGAAACATAAAATTGATGATTTAAGTGATCAGCCTTGGATAAGCAATGCAGTAAAAGGCACACTTGATACAGTAACTATAGATGGTAAAACTTATGGTATGCCAGCTGCAACTGAAGGATATGGATTAATGTATAACAAAGATATTTTAGATAAAGCTGGTATCGATCCCAAAACTATAACTTCATTTGATGCATTGAAAGCAGCATTTGAAACTTTAGATAGTAAGAAAGCTGAATTAGGTCTTGAAAATGTTGTTTCTTATACAACAAAGGAAACTTGGGTTACAGGAAATCATACATTTAATATTCCATTTGCAGCTCAAGAGGATCCAGATAAATTCTTAGATGAATATGTTGCAGGAAAAGCTGATATTGTTAATAATAAAGAATTCAATGATTGGATGAATTTAGTAGGGCTATTATGCAAATACGGCGGAGGTAAGAGCCTTGAAACTATAGATTATAGTAACCAAGTTGGTAATTTTGCATTAGAAAAAACTGCATTTATTCAACAAGGTAACTGGGTTGCTTCTGATTTAAATTCATTAGGTGCTAACTTTAATATGGGATTCATTCCAATGTGTTTAAATAATGATGCTAATGATAAGGCTAACACATCAATTCCAGTTGGAGTTCCAATGTATTGGGTAGTTAATAAGGATTCAGCAGTTAATAAGGAAGCAAAAGAATTCTTAGATTGGATGGTTGAAAGCCAAACTGGTCAAGAAGCTTTAGTAAAAGATATGAATATGATTCCAGCGTTTACTAATTTCAAAGCTGAAAGTTCAAATACTTTAAATAAATCAATTACTGAATACAACAATTCTGGTAAGACATTAAAATGGGCATTCACTAATTTCCCAGATGGATTTACTATGAATGATATAGGACCTGTATTCTCTAAATTCTTAAATACAGATATGGGTGATGCAGCTAAGAAAGAAATGTTACAAAATATTCAAGATGCATCTCCAAAACAAGCTAAATAATTTTATTAAGTAAATAATTTAAATTTTCAATACAGATATCCATAAAATGAAATGTTTTATGGATATCTGCATAAATTAAAAAGGGGGAGTTTAGGATGAGTAAGAGAAGCAAAGACAATAGAGATTTCTGGATGTTTGTTGGCCCTTGTTTATTTGCTCTTTTTATGGTTGTAGTAATACCGTTTTTCATGGGAATTTACTATACATTTACTAACTGGAATGGAGCAAATCCAGCATATGATTTCGTAGGATTCAGTAATTACTTATATATATTCAAAGATGCTCAGTTTATTTATTCATTTAAAATAACACTTATATATACATTTGCAAGTGTAATTACAATAAATGTTATAGGATTTACTTTAGCATATATAGTGACAAGAAATCTAAAAACAAAGAATTTTTTAAGAACTGGTTTCTTTATGCCAAACTTAATCGGTGGATTAATTTTAGGATTTATATGGCAGTTCATGTTTAATTCAGTATTTACAGGAATCGGTCAAAAGCTTGGAAGTAGTATTCTTTCAACATCAATGCTACAAGAACCAAGTACAGCTGTACTTGCAATGCTTATAGTATCAACTTGGCAGTATGCAGGATATATAATGGTTATTTATGTATCAGCATTAGAAAATGTACCAAATGATTTAATAGAAGCCGCACATATTGATGGAGCGAATGGAATTCAAACATTCAAACATATAACAATTCCAATGGTTAGACAAGGTATAACAATATGTTTATTCTTAACACTTGCAAATTCTTTCAAAATGTTTGACTTAAACTTCTCATTAAGTCCTGCTAAAGCAACAGAAATGATGGCATTAAACATTTATAAAGAAGCATTTGTAGTTAATAATCTAGGTATCGGTCAAGCAAAGGCAGTTATATTCTTTATTTTAGTAACAACAATTTCTTTAACTCAGGTTTACTTTAACAAGAAAAAGGAGGTAGAAGCATAATGGCAGAAGTTAAAATTTCAGAACCAGCAGAAGTAAATGTAAAAGCATCAAAAAAATTAAAGACTCTGGATAGCTATACTACCAAATCTAAAGTACTAGAAGGATTTTCGTGGCTTTTACTAATACTTTATATGACACCATTTTACTTGATGTTTATAAATTCTTTTAAAACAAGAAGAGAAATTTTTGCAAATACAACAGGTTTACCAAGTGCATGGAATTTTAAAAACTATGCAGACGCTATGGATAGAATGGGAATAACATCTGCGTTTACAAATTCAATAATAATTACTGTTGGATCAGTATTGTTGATATTACTCTTTTCATCAATGGCAGCATGGGTTTTAGTTCGTGATAAATCTACTAAGAGCAAAATTGTTTTTTATATTTTTACAGCAGGTATGATTGTACCATTCCAAGCTGTTATGTTACCACTTGTAAAATGGATGGGTAAAATTAATTTTGGTGGATTCAATATGTTAGGAACACACTATGGATTAATGTTTATGTATCTAGGCTTTGGAGCAAGTATGAGTATATTCCTATATCATGGATTCATAAAGGGTATACCTGAAGAAATTGAAGAAGCAGCAATAATTGATGGATGTAGTAAATGGCAAGTATATACTAAAATAGTATTACCATTATTAAAGCCAACAACAGTTACTGTTGCAGTACTAAATAGTATTTGGATATGGAATGACTTTTTACTACCTTTCTTAACAATAAACGGTAAGTTAAATACAATTCCACTTGCTATGAACAACTTCTTTGGTGCATTTTCTAAACAATGGGAACTTGCAATGGCAGCATTAATTTTAGCTATCATTCCAATCGTTATTTTCTATTTCTTTGTTCAAAAGCAAATTATTGCAGGTATTGTTCAAGGTTCTATAAAATAATTAAAAGTTAAGTTCATGAATTTACAAAAGATGAATAATAACAGATAAAAATTAGAAGATTAAAATTAATAATATTTATAATGTATATGATATAGCTGCTTATAAACTAAAAAATATAAGGCAGTTATATCAATTTATGCAAGCGATTGCTTAGAGCATATGATCAAAAGCGAAGAAGGAGAGACGGTTATGGAAAGAAACAGTGGTATCATTATGCATATTGCATCATTACCAGGAAAATATGGAATAGGAACTTTAGGTGAGGAGGCATATAAGTTTGCAGACTTTCTAGAAAAGTCTGGACAAAAATATTGGCAAATACTACCTTTAGGACCAACAAGTTTTGGTGATTCGCCTTACCAATCATTTTCAGCATTTGCTGGTAATCCATATTTTATAGATTTTGATGTTTTAAATAAAAAGGGCTTATTAAACTTAGAGGAATATGAAAATATAAATTTTGGAGAAAATAATGAAGAAATAGATTATGCATTAATCTTTACAGAGAAGATGAAGGTTTTAAGAGTAGCATTTAATAAGTTTGCTACAAATATAAGTGAAGAATCTGAAATAAAAAATAAGTTTAATGAATTTAAAAATAAAAATTCATTTTGGCTTGAGGATTATGCGTTGTATATGTCAGTTAAAGAAGAATTTGATTTAAAGAGCTGGCAACAATGGGATGAAGATATAAAGTTAAGAAAACCAGAGGCGGTTGCTCTATATAAAGAAAAATTAAAAGATGAAATTGAATTTTGGAATTTTATTCAATATGAATTTTTTGAAGAGTGGAACAAGTTAAAAGAATATGTAAATGAACTTGGTATAGAGATAATAGGAGATATTCCAATATATGTTTCTGAAGACAGTGCTGATGTATGGAGTAATCCAGATGCATTTTTAATTGATAAGGAAACATTAAAACCTAAAAAAGTTGCAGGATGTCCACCAGATATATTTTCAGCTACAGGTCAGTTATGGGGAAATCCTATATACGATTGGCAATATATGCACGAAACTGAGTATAAGTGGTGGATAGATAGAGTAAGAGAAAGTTTGAAAATATATGACTGGTTAAGAATTGATCATTTTAAGGGATTTGAATCATATTATTCTATTCCATATGGTGAGCCTACAGCTAAAAATGGTAAATGGGTAAAGGGACCTGGAATGGAAATTTTCGATGCTATAAGAAAGTCTCTTGGAGAAGTTAATATAATTGCTGAAGATTTAGGAACATTAACCGAGGAAACAATAAAATTAAGAGATGACAATAAATTTCCTGGAATGAAAATACTGACTTTTGCATTTGATTCTGGTAGCGATAATCCATTTTTACCTCATAATTATGAAAAGAATTTTATTGCATATACTGGAACTCATGATAATGATACAGTAAGAGGATGGATTGAAAAAACTGCACCTAAAGAACAAGTTGAAAAAGCAATACAGTATTTGAATTTAAATGAAGAAGAAGGATATAACTGGGGATTTATACGTGGAATATGGAGTAGTGTAGCTAATGTTTCAATAGCACAAATGCAAGATTTCTTAAATTTAGGTAATGAAGCAAGAATTAATATGCCTTCTACTTTAGGATGCAATTGGAAATGGAGAGCTAAAGGTGAAGCATTTACTGATGCTTTAGCAAAACGTATATACAGTTTGACTGAGATATATGGAAGATGTACAAAAAAAGAAGAAATTAAAACTGGTGAGGATAATATAGAAGAAAATATCGAAGCAGTTTAATATATTTTATTATTATAAATTAGTCTAGATATGGTTTTTAAAATTATATTTAGACTATTTTAATAAAATAAATTAAAATACTATATTTACTTGAGATTTATTGTTGAAGCATATATTATTAATTTTAGAATGATTAATACCTTTAGAATATTTTGTAGATAAATAAAAAAAGATACATATATAATTCCTAAAAAGGGAAATTGGGTATAAAATTAGTATAAAGTTTATTGGTTTATTAGGAGGAGAAAATGAAGGTTACAATTAAAGAGGTTGCTAAAGAAGCTAATGTTTCAACATCTACTGTTTCCAGAGTTATATCTGATAGTCCTCAAATTAGCGAAAAAACAAAGGAAAAAGTAAGAGAAGTTATAACGAGATTAAATTATAAGCCTAATGCAATTGCAAGGAGTCTTGCCAATAAAAAGACAAGAATAATTGGTGTAGTTCTACCTAGTGAAGCTCAGGATTTGTTTTTCAATCCATTTTTCCTAAAAGCTATGCAAGGAATGAGTAGTTATGCAAAGAAAAAGAAATATTATATAACTTATGCCTTTAGTGATAATGAAAAAGAAGAAGTAAATTATATAAAAGATTTTATAACTAGCAATTTAATTGCTGGAATCTGCCTTTTAAGACTAAGGACAGATGATAAAAGTATAGAATATTTAAAAAGAGCAGATTTTCCTTTTGTAGTTATAGGGCGCCCTGAAAATCCAGAAAGTATGTTATGGGTTGATAATGATAATTTTAAATCAACATATAATTTGATGAATACTTTAATAAAAAAGGGACATAAAGATATAGCTTTTTTAGGAGCTAAAGAAGAATTAACTGTAACCAAGGATAGATTAAAAGGGTATAAGGTTGCATGTGAAATGAACGGATTGACATGTGCTGATAAAAATATAATTATGAAGACAGAATTCAATGAAGAGGAAGGTTTTAATGGTGCATTAGAATTATTTGATAAAAGTAATCCTACAGCAGTTTTGGTACAGGACGACTTGCTTGCGTTCGGATTACTAAAAGCATTAAAAGATAAAGGTATTGAAAATGTTTCTGTTGTTGCATTTAACAACACACCTTTAGCAGAATTTCAAGAGCCTCCGTTAGCATCAGTTGATATTAACGCATCAGAACTTGGTTATTATGCAGCAAAAGTACTTATAGAATATTTAGAAAATAATAATGTTGATGATAATCACTATATAGTAGATTCAAAATTGATAGAAAGAGAATCATTAAGATAGTATTATAAATACTATCTTAATGATTCTCTTATTAGTGCAAGCGATTGCAAAAGAAACTTACTAAGATGGAGCATTTTAAAGAAAAAATATGAAAACATAGCGTAAATAAAACAATTTCAAAAAAATAATTATTGTAATAGTTTTCTTTAAATGATATACTTAATTCATAAAATAAGAAAAATACAAAGATTACTGCAATATTTTACTTTTTTTTAAGTGAAATATTTTTTATAAACAAAAGCGCAATCGCTTGCAAAGGAGTACGTATGAAAAAAGTTTGGTGGAAAGAAGCTATAGGGTATCAAATTTATCCAAGAAGTTTTAAAGACTCTAACGGTGATGGAATTGGAGATTTAAAAGGAATAATATCTAAGCTTGATTATTTAAAGGATTTAGGAATAGATGTTATATGGATTTGTCCAATGTATAAATCACCAAATGATGATAATGGATATGATATTAGTGATTATCAAGATATAACAGAAGAATTTGGAACAATGGAAGATTTTGATGAATTACTAAGAGAAGTTCATCAAAGAGGTATGAAATTAATAATTGATTTAGTTGTAAATCATACAAGTGATGAACATAAGTGGTTTATTGAATCTAAATCATCAAAAGATAATCCTAAAAGAGACTGGTATATTTGGAAAGAAGGTAAGAATGGTGCAGAGCCAAATAACTGGGAAAGCATCTTTAAAGGTTCAGCGTGGGAAAAAGATGACATTACAGAAGAATACTACCTTCACTTGTTTACTAAAAAACAGCCAGATTTAAACTGGGAGAATCCTGAAGTTAGAAAAGCTATCTTTGAGATGATAAACTGGTGGCTAGATAAAGGAATTGATGGATTTAGAGTAGATGCCATAAGTCATATTAAGAAAGATCAAACATTTGAAGATCTTCCTAATCCTGATAAAAAGGACTATGTGGAATCTTTTGATAAGCATATGAATTATAAAGGAATACATATGTTTTTAAATGAATTAAAACAAGAGACTTTTTCAAAGTATGATATTATGACCGTTGGAGAAGCTAATGGAGTGAAAGCGGAAGTAGATGCAGAACTTTGGGTTGGTGAAGAAAATGGAAGCTTTAATATGGTATTTCAGTTTGAACATCTTGATTTATGGGAATCGGACGATAGTGATGGAATATCTAAGATAATAAAACTTAAAAAAGCTTTAAGTAAATGGCAGGATAGTTTATATGGAATAGGGTGGAATGCTCTGTTTGTAGAAAATCATGATATATCACGTGTTATATCAACACTTGGAAATGATGACAAATATAGATCAGAGTGTGCGAAAGCCTTTGCATTAATGTATTTTATGCAACAAGGGACACCATTTATATATCAAGGTCAAGAAATTGGAATGACTAATGTTAAATTCCATTCTATAAAAGATTATGATGATGTTAAGAGTATAAACATATATAATGAGTTGGTTGAAAGTGGTGAAAGTGAAGAAAATGCACTAGAACATGTATGGAGTATTTCAAGAGATAATGCACGTACACCTATGCAATGGAGCAGTTCAAAGTATGCAGGTTTTTCAGATAATAAACCATGGATTGGTTTAAATGAAAATTATTTAGAAATTAATGTAGAAGATGAATTGAAAGATGATAATTCTATATTGAATTTCTATAAAAATTTAATAAAAATCAAGAAATCAAATGAAGCGTTAATATACGGTAAATATGAGTTGATCTTAGAAGAACATGAACAAATATATGCGTATATGAGAGTTGAAAATGAGGAAAAGTACCTTGTATTATGTAATTTATCAAATGACTATGTGAATTATTGCTATGATGAATTACAACTCGATTCAGATAACTTATTGATTTCAAATTATAAAGTAGATAAACATTCTCAAAGTCATAGTTTTGAATTGAAGCCATGGGAATGTAGATTATATAAAATAAACAATTAGAAAAAATATAGAAATATACAGATGAGTGTGTTATACAAATGATGAATAATTAGACTTCATAATTTTATGAAGTCTAATTAAAAAAAAATAATGTATACGATGTAATGTAAAATGGAGGGAAATGTAATGGGGAACAGTAAAGGTAAATTATTTTCATTTGAATTCTGGCAAAAGTTCGGGAAGGCTTTAATGGTTGTTGTTGCAGTAATGCCAGCAGCAGGTCTTATGATTTGTATTGGAAAATTAATTGGAATGTGTGGAGATTTATCTCTTTTAAAAACAGTTGCAAACGTTGTAGAACAATTAGGTTGGGGTATTATTGGTAATCTTCATGTTTTATTTGCAGTAGCAATCGGTGGTTCTTGGGCTAAAGAACGTGCTGGTGGAGCATTTGCAGCACTTATAGCATTTATTCTTATAAATCTTACTACAGGATCTATATTTGGAGTAACATCAAAGATGCTTTCAGATCCAAATGCTACTGTTACATCTTTATTTGGACAAAAGTTAATTGTTGAGAATTACTTTATATCTATTCTTGGAAATCCAGCATTAAATATGGGTGTGTTTGTTGGTATTATTTCAGGTTTCTTAGGAGCTTCGTTATATAACAAGTATTATAACTTTAATAAGCTTCCTAATGCATTATCATTCTTTAATGGAAAACGTTTTGTTCCATTTGTTGTTATTGCAGGTTCAGTTGTTACAGCTATAATTCTTGCAATAGTTTGGCCTTTTGCTCAATCAGGGTTAAATGCTTTCGGTATGTGGCTTGCAAAGTCTAAAGATACAGCGCCAATTATATCGCCATTTATTTATGGATGTTTAGAACGTTTATTACTACCTTTTGGTTTACATCATATGCTTACAATTCCAGTAAACTATACAGAGTTAGGTGGAACGTATACTATAATGACTGGAGCTAATGCAGGAAGCATTATATCAGGTCAAGATCCATTATGGTATGCATGGGTATCAGATTTAATTAACTTAAAGGGAACAGGTAATACAGCAGCATATAATAATTTATTAGCAACTGTTACACCAGCAAGATTTAAATTTGGTCAAGTTATTCTTTCAAGTGCTTCGTTAATAGGTGCAGCATTAGCAATGTACAGAAATGTAGATGAAGATAAAAAGAAAAAGTATAAGTCAATGTTTTTATCAGCAGGTCTTGCAGTATTCTTAACAGGGGTTACAGAACCACTTGAATTCATGTTTATGTTTGTATCACCTATTTTATATGGAATATATGCAGTTATAGCTGGTATAGGTTTTGCAGTTGCAGATTTAATAAATGTAAGAATTCAGGCTTTTGGTTTTGTTGAATTTTTAACTCGTATACCGATGTTTGCAAAAGCAGGTATAATAATGGATGTAGTTAATTTTGTAATATGTGCAGTTATATTCTTTGGATTAAACTACTTTGTATTTAACTTCTTAATTAAAAAATTAAACTTAGCAACACCAGGTCGTAGAGGAAATTATATAGAAGAAGAAGAAGAAACAGGAAAGGAAGCAGCAGTTACAAAAGTTTCGGGAAATGATTTAGCTGTAAAAATAATCTCTTTATTAGGAGAAAAAGATAATATTGTAGATGTTGATGCTTGTATGACTCGTTTAAGAGTTACTGTTAAAGATAAAGCTCTAGTTGCAGGAGAAAAGGAATGGAAGCAAAATGGAGCTATGGGATTAGTGGTTAAGGATAAAGGAATTCAAGCAATATACGGACCTAAAGCAGATGTGTTAAAATCAGACATACAAGATATTTTAGGAGTGTAGTAAAAGTGAAACTATTAACCTTAAATTGTCATTCGTGGCAAGAAGAAAATCAATTAGATAAAATTAAATATTTAGCAAAAGTAATAAGTGAAAAAAATTATGATGTTATAGCCCTTCAAGAAGTTAGTCAGTCAATAGATTGCAAAATAATAGATGGCATCTTGAAAGAAGATAATTTTATTGTTCTACTAAAAGAAGAGCTTAATAAGTTTACTAAAAGTAATTACGAGTTTTATTGGGATTTCTCTCATATAGGATATGACATTTATGAAGAAGGATTAGCTATAATGACTAGACATAAGTTTATAAATAGTGAATCATTTTTCATTACCAAAAGTACGGATAGAACTTACTGGAAGACAAGAAAGATAATTAAGAGTTCAATAGAAATTAATAATAAAGAAGTTGATTTCTATTCATGTCATCTTGGATGGTGGAAGGACGATGAAGAGCCTTTTACTTATCAGGCAGATAAGTTATTAGATACAGTAAACAGTAAGCAAACAGCAATTTTTATGGGGGATTTTAATAATAATGCTTTTGTAAGAAATGAAGGATATGATTATTTAATAAATAAAAATTTGAATGATCTATATTTGAAAACTGATAAGTCAGAAGAAGAGTGTAGTGCTACAGTAAAGGGAAAAATTGATGGTTGGGATGAAAATAAAGAAAAACTTAGATTAGATTTAATTTTAAGTAATGAGTTATTGAAAGTTAAAAATGCTAGGGTGATTTTTAATGGAGTAAACAAAGAAATAATATCTGACCATTATGGGGTTGAACTAGAAATAGATTTTTAAATGTTAAGTAAAAGCAGCATGAATTAGTAAGTAATTCATGCTGCTTTAATTTATATATTTATTTTAATTTTTTGAAAATAGTTGATAAAGTATCTAAAGAAGAAGTAAGATCATTTAAGTCTTCATCTGATAAAGTTGAAATTTTATTTTTTATAGCATCTTTTGCAGCAGATTCTACATATTCAAATAATTCTATAGCCTTAGGTGTTAATTCTACACGTAAAATCCTTCTGTCTTTACTATCTGTATATCTATGTACTAATTCTAAATCAATAAGCTTATCAATTATAGGAGTCATATTTGATTTAGATATATTTAATTTCTTAGCAATATGTGATATGGGCGATGATTTAACTTTTGCTAAATATAAAATAACATTTATATGAGATGGAGGCATTGATAAGGAGCAGATTTTTGTCTGAAATTCATTTGAATTTATAGGAAAATTTTTTGTGAAATCATTTTCTATAAATAAGCCATCTCTAACCAATGACAAAAAATCTAATAGCATACAACTTGTTTTATAAAGTTTGGAATCACTCATGTTTAGTTTCCTTTCGAGTTATAAAATTCATTAAATATTATAGCTTAAAAATAAATTTTAAACAAGAAAAAAGTTATTGACTTAGAATAGTTCTGAATTTATAATTAAATACAACTTAAGAGTTTTTAATTAACTCTTAAGTTTAATGATTTACATATTAAGAAAAATAAGTAAATTAATTAAGCTTAAATTAAGAAAACAGTAAGAAAATGAAACCTTTATATTATTATAATAGTTATTATTAGGATTATATTAATAAAATTGAATAATATAGTGTAATTAAAATTTAATAATAGTTTACTAAATTTTAGAGGAGGAAAAAATGAAAAAGTATTTAATCGCATTACTATTAACAGTAAGTACATTCATGCTGACAGGCTGTGGGAGTACAGAGCCTGTACAAGAAGAAAAGGCTATAGCAGTTTCAGTACAATCTGCTAAGGGTGGAGATATTGAAAATACAAACATATTTTCAGGGACAACTAAGATAAAGGATGAGACAGCTGTAACAGTTGAAATGGGTGGAACTATTGAAGAAATGAATGTACAGTTGGGAGAAAAGGTAACAAAAGGACAAACACTATTAAAGATAAAAGGAACTGATATAGAAAACAGTATAAAATCAGCACAGGCTGCAGTAAATTCAGCACAGGCTGCATATAATGATAGTGATGTATCCATGGCAAATACTGAAAATCAGTTAGAAAGTGGACTTACTAATGCAAAAGTAGCATATGATAAAGCAGTTTCAGGGTATGAAGAAACAAAGAGACAATTTGATAATACAACTCAGCTTTATGAAGCAGGAGCAATTTCAGAGAATGATTATAAACAAGCAAAGGCGAATCTTGAACAGACACAAAGAAGTGTTGATCAAGCAAAAGCAAGTTTAGATGCAGCTCAAAAATCATATGATACAGGAGTTGGAAATAGAGAATCTGCAAAAGCAGCTATAGAATCTGCAAAAGTAGGTTTGGAAAGTGCATTAAGTAATAGAGACAAGCTTACTTTACAATCACCAGTTGATGGAGTTATTACAGCAAAGAATTTTGATGTAAATGAAATGGCAACGCAAGGACAACCTGCATTTATAATTTCAAGTCCTGATATTTTGCAAATTGATCTTAGTATTACACAAGCTGATATAGGCAAGTTTTCAGAAGGACAAACTGTTAGTGTAAAGATAGATGAACAAGTTATTGATGGAACAGTAAATTATGTACC
Source organism: Clostridium butyricum (assembly GCF_006742065.1). NCBI lineage: Bacteria > Bacillati > Bacillota > Clostridia > Eubacteriales > Clostridiaceae > Clostridium > Clostridium butyricum. Next base: position 294,037 of record NZ_AP019716.1, read on the forward strand.
AACAGTAGCAGATGCTTCAAGTTCACTTTATAAGGTAGAAGTTCTTATAGATAATTCCGAAGGACAATTTAAATCAGGTATGTCTGCGGAAGTTGAAGTTAGTATAGAAAAAGAAAGCAATGTTGTAAAAGTACCTAAAAAAGCAATTCTTGAAGAAGAAGGAAATAAATATGTCTACATAGTAGGGGATGATAACAGAGCTGTTAAAAAGGAAATATCAACAGGGATTGAAACAGCTGATACAGTAGAAATAAAGAGTGGAGTAGAATCAGATGATACAGTTGTTATTGGCGGATTATCACTGATTTCAGACAACACAAAGTTATTTCCTGTAGTAAAGGAGGACTAATATAATGAGTATGACAAAAACTTCCGTTAAACGTCCTCTTACAATAATAATGGTATTTTTAGTAGTATTAATGTTTGGTGGAATTGGGTATAGTAAAATGCCTGCTAACTTAATGCCGGATATTGATGTACCAGTTGCTTTAGTAATGACTCAATGGTCTGGAGCTGGTCCGGAAGATATTGATGATCAAATATCAGAACCCATAGAAAAAAGTCTTTCGTCAATTTCAAATGTAAAGACAACTGTTTCCAAGTCTAGTGAAGGTGTATCGATGGTTGTTGCACAATTTGAATATGGAACTGATGTTGATGAAAAACTTAATGATATAAGAAGTAAAATAGATACAGTAAAAATGACACTTCCTGATGATGTTGACACACCAAGTATTTTAAAAATGGATATGAATGCACAGGCCATTGCACAGATAGTTGTAAGTGGAGAGGGTAGTTCAGATGACATAATGAAATATGCAGAAGATACAGTTCAGGTTAAATTAGAATCTATAGATGGTATAACTTCAGCGGATATTAATGGTGGAGATAAGACACAGATAAATGTCATTGCAGATCCTACTATACTTTCAAGTTACGGTGTATCATTAGATACAATTAAAGGTCTTTTATCGGCAACAAATAAGAGTTATCCTTATGGATCAATAACTCAAGGAGATGACAAAATTGTTATCAGAAGTGTTGATAAAGTTGAAGCTTTAGAAGATATTAAGGCAATTCAAATTCCTATGTCAAATGGTGAAACTGTAAGTCTTGATAAGATATGTACAGTTGAGTATGGGACTGTAGATAAGCAATCAATTTATAGATACAATGGTCAAGAAAGTTTAGTTATGGATGTACAGAAGCAGCAAGATGCAAATACTGTACAGGTTATGAAAAATGTTAATTCAAAAATATCTGAACTTAATAATGAGAATTCACAATTTAATTTAAAAATAGTTAATGATACTAGTGAATATATAAATAGCTCAATAAATGACGTAATGAAGAATCTTATTTTAAGTGCAGTAATTGCCTTCTTTGTTATATTACTTTTCTTAAAGAGCGGAAGGGCTTCATTTGTTGTTGCAGTTTCTATACCAACATCAATAATTGGTGCAATTGCATTACTTTATTTTACAGGTGAAACATTGAACATGGTAACATTAAGTTCCCTTGTAATAGCAGTTGGTATGGTTGTTGACAACGCCACAGTTGTTATTGAAAATATATTTAAGTATAGAAAAGATCCTAATTTATCTTTAGAAGAAGCAGCTATTCAAGGTACAAATACGGTTTCAACTGCTGTAATGGCTTCAACATTAACAACAGTAGCTATATTCTTACCAATATTGTTTACTGAAGGATTTACAAAGATAATGTTTGGTTCATTGGCTAAAACACTTATTTTTGCATTAACTTTATCATTAATAGTTGCACTTACTTTAGTACCAAGTATATTTGCAAAACTTAGTGGTGGTAAGAATGGTGCAAAGATGGAGGAAAAACCATCTCCTATATTTGATAAAATAAGTGAGGGTTATAAAAATATTATAGTTTTAGCATTAAAACATAAAGCAGTAGTTATTTTAATAAGTGTAGGTATGTTTATTGGAGCAATAGTTTTAGGTGCAACTGGAGCAATAGGCATGGACTTTATGTCAAGTGGTGATGAAGGTATGGTTAGTATATCTATAAAATTACCAGAAGGCTTAGATTTAGAACCAAGTGATTATTATGTATCTATGGCAGAAGAGAAAGTATCTGATATTCCTGAAATTGAAACCATGATAACTCAAATAGGATCAGGTTCAGCAATGGGGTCAGGTGGTTCTACAGCAAGTATAAGTTTGGATTTAGTATCTTCTAAAGAAAGAAAGAGAACAACAGATGAAATTGAACAAGATGTAGTAGAAAGATTAAAAGTAATACCTGACTGTGAAATCAATGTAAGTCAGACTAGTAGTATGTCTATGGGTGGAAGCGGAGATGCTCAAGTAGATATTAAAGGTCCGGATTTAGATGTATTAGAAGAAATAGTTAATCAAGCAAAAGCTAATGTTGAAAAAGTATCTGGATTTAGAAATATAGAAACTTCTCTTGCGGATTCAAATAAGGAAGCTCAATTTAAGATTGATAAAAGAAAAGCTTCATTATTAGGAATAAATACATCGTCAATAGCATCTACATTACGTACAGCAATTAGTGGATCAGATGCTACAACAGTAACAATTGATGATTATGATTATGATGTAAATTTAAAATTCAAGGATTCAAGCATAAATAGTATAGATGACATTGGACAAATAAAAGTAACATCAGCAAGCGGTCAGCAAGTACCTTTAAATGCATTTGCAGAAATTAAAATGGCTGATGGATTAAAATCAATATCAAGAACAGATGGTGACTATTCAGTATCAATTACGGCAAAAGCTGATAATATGGATACAAGTACAGCATCAAGACTGTTGACTCAAGCAGTAAATGAAGTTGATATGCCTAGAGATTACAGTATTGATGTTGGTGGATCAGCTGAAATGATGAATGAATCAATGAGTAGCCTTGTAATGGCAATGGTTATAGCATTAATTCTTGTTTATATGGTAATGGTAGCTCAATTTGAGTCATTTAGTAAGCCTTTTATAATAATGTTTAGTATACCTTTTGCTTTTGTTGGAGTAGTGATTGCATTAGTAATTTCGCGTATTTCATTAAATGTAGTTGGAATGCTGGGAGCCATATTACTGGTAGGTATAGTTGTTAATAATGGTATAGTTTTAATCGACTATATTGGTCAGCTTAGAGAGGCTAAAGTTCAAGGAACACTTGAAGATATAGTTGCAAAAGGATGTGCAGCTAGACTTAGACCAGTATTGATGACAACAATGACTACTGTTGTTGGTATGATACCAAGTGCATTGGCATTTGGTGAAGGTGGAGACATGATGCAACCTCTTGCAGTTGTAATTATTGGTGGCCTTTCAGTATCAACACTTGTAACACTAGTATTAATACCAACAGTATACTTAATATTTGATAAGATTGAAAATTCATTAAGAAGTAAATTTGGACAAATATTTGATAAAATAAAAATTCCTCATATTGGGCCTAAAAAGTCTAAAATGGGCATAAACATATTATCTAAAGATATTGAGGATAAAAAAGAATCAAAAAATGATGAGTCACATGAAGAAGATTCAGATTTAAAGAAATAAATAAGAAATAAAATTTAGCCATGAAGAATTTTTTGTAAACTTTCTTCATGGTTAAATGACTATTAGTTCATTTTATGGTAAAATTATTTATTAGAAATAGTTATGAAAATATAATTAAATAAAGAGGTGGAGTAATGAGAAAAAATTTAAATAAAATTGTTGCATTTGCAATTGGTGTTAGTGTGATTAGTGGACTTGCTATTCCTGTAATGGCAGATACTAAAGTTACATATGCTAATTCAGATTCTACAAATCAAAATAACGCAAAGCAAGTATTAACTTTAGAAGATGCTATAAATGGAGCAAAATCATGCAGTAATACTATAGCTATATTAGATGAAAATATAAGGTTAATGCAGAATATAAATAGCCTTAGTGATAAAAAAGATGATGTTGTTAATTCGAGTGATGATAGTGGTAGTGGTTTAACTGATACTCAAAAAGATTATGATGAAGATAAGAGAAAACTTCAATTAAATCAGTTGGAACAAAAAAGAGACTTTATGGTTGATAAATTAAGTCAAAGTGTTACGAATGCATATAATGGCTTAATAATAAGTCAATTAGAAATAAGTCAGTTAAAAAATGATATTGAATTACAGAAAACTGAAATTCAACAATATAATTTGAAAAAAAGTTTAGGACTTGTTACTGATATAAATATTGATCAAGTTAATCTTGGATTACAAAAGAACGTAAATGATTTAGATAACAAGCAGAACACTTTAAAAGATGATAAAGAAAATTTTAAAGTATTAACAGGAAAAGATGTTGATCAGTATACTTTAGAAGATAAAATTGAATATAAAAAATTTGCATTAGATGGTTCTTTAGATGAATATTTAGATGGTGTTATAGACGAGTATGTTTCATATACACAAGAAATTAATGATCTTAATAAAGATTTTTGGAATGATGATGATAATAAGGTAGGAAATGATAAGGTTTCAGATGCTAAAAAGTTTTATGAGTCAATGAAAGATAGCACACCTCCTAAGTTAAGTGATTATTTAAAAGAAGGACAAAGTTATGATGAAAAAATAACAGCAATAGAAACATATATAAGTAAATCTAGCACTTATACTAATGGGCTATCATATTATACAGGAATGATTGGAGCTAGAATGAATTACTTACAAAATAAATCATCAGTTACAACAAGTGAATTAGAATTAAATGAAACTAAAGATCAATATAAAAAAGCATTAAGAACAATGTACACTAATTTACTTAATATTGAAAAAAGCATTGATTTGTTAAATTCTAATGTTGAACTTAGTAATAAACAGCTTAGAATAAATAAGATTAATTACGATTTAGGATTAAAAACAAAACTTGATTATGACAAGAGTGTAAGTGAAAGCGAAACATTAAATAATCAATTAAAGAGTACTATCAATAGTTATAACACTTTAAAAGCTCAATTAGAAAAACCATGGATAGCTTTATCTTAATATAGTAAAGAAAAACTGGACTAGCTAAAATATATTTAATATTGTAGCTAGTCTATTTTTATATTATAAAGTTATAATACATGTTATAATGATTTCATGGCATAAATGTATATTTGTGGAGGTCGTGTGTATGAAGAATATAGGAAAAGCAACTATACTTTCATTAGGATTAGCATTTGTTTGTAGTACCACTGCATTTGCTGATACTTCAAGTAATGATAAGTTAGAAAATGAAATATATAACCATATGATTAATAGAGATAATGTCTTTTATTTCACATATTACTCTAATAGTGCACTTGATTTACTACAAGAAGTGGCTAAAAAAGATGATTATTTAGAACGTTCTATAGCAGTATATAAAACAAGAAAAGCTGGATATTTTTTTGAAGCAGAAATACAGTATAGAACTAATAAAGAGCAGGAAGATTACATTAATTCAGAATTGTCACGAATTGTGAATAATTTAATTGATTCTAGAATGTCTACAGAAGAAAAAATTGAAGCTATAAATAATTATGTTGTGAAGATATATAAGTATGATGATACATTAAAATCTGATAATGTTTATACTGCATTGACAACTAAAAGTACTATTTGTCAGGGGTATGCAATGACTGTATATAAAATGTTAAATATCCTTGGGATTGATTGTAGAATTATAAATGGTGATAAAAGTGGTACAAGTCATGCATGGAATCTAGTAAAAATAGATGGAGTGTGGTATCATTTAGATTCCACTAATAATGATAATATTGTTAGAGATAAATACTTGTTAAAAAGTGATGATTATATGATTGAAAATGGATTTACGTGGGATAAAACTCAGTATCCATCTGCATCTTCAAATTATTTTTTGAATAAAACAGAATATCTTGATTATAATAATGATAAAGAAAATGATATTTCAGAATATTATGAGGGTGGATATTGGTATAAAGATAATAACTCAA